>JUUF01000122.1 GCA_001058355.1 Carnobacterium maltaromaticum | reverse complement strand
ACGCAAGTAAAGGGTTAGAATTCCCAGTCGTATTCTTAATTGATACAAACCGTAAATTCAATATGCAAGACTTAAAAGCATCTATTATGTGTTCTGATGAGATTGGTGTAGGTACGAATTACTTTGACTTAAATACTCGTATTACGTATCCAACTGTACAAGCTGTAGCCACAAGAAACTTCGAGAAAAAGAAATTGTTATCCGAAGAAATGCGTAAATTGTATGTAGCAATGACGCGTGCACGTGAAAAGCTAATTATTGTAGGTACGCTTAAAAACTACGAGTCATTTAAGAAGAAATATGCCTTTTTAACAAACGAATCTAGCGAAATTCTACCATATCAAGCACGTTTCAAGAGTGGTACATTCCTTAACTGGATGCTACTGAGTGCTATTCGTGAACAATACAAGATTACTCCTGAAATTGTTGCAAAACCGGATATTGTAACTAAGAGTCAACAATATATTCACGAAATCAGTGGCAAGGAAGTCTTCCAAGAAGATTGGCACGAATATTACAGTGAAGCCGATTCTCCACGTGAATTGAAGTCTCGATTACAACAAATGCTCCAAACAATTCAGCAAGAGTATCAATTTGACGCTGAAAGTAAAACAACAAGCTATCAAAGTGTTTCTGAATTGAAACGGGTACTTGAAGATCCAATTATCGAAGAATTATCGCAAAATAGCTTGATAGAAGAGGGGAGAAGAGCCATTTACCTCTCTCCTACATTGGAGAAACCTCGCTTTATGGAAACTGCTTCAGCATCGGTTTCTGGCGCACAAAGAGGTAGCGCTCTTCACTTATTAATGCAGAAAGTAGACTTTACAAGTGACATTACATTAGATTCATTAGAACAATTACTTCGAAGTTTAGTGGAATCCAATGAAATTACACCAGAAGTTGCTGCAAAAGTTCCAGTGACACAAGCATATGAATTCTTCCAATCAACATTTGGTCAATGGATTGTGCAAAATTCACATGCGTTAGTACGTGAACAAGCATTCTCATATGTACTAGAAGCTAATGAGTTCTTTAAATCGATTCAGACAGATGATTTGATGATGATTCACGGGATTATCGATGGTTATATCGAATTAGACGATGAAATTGTCGTGTTTGACTATAAGACGGATTATGTCGTGGATTCTACAGAAGGAATTCAAAGCATTGTGCGGAAATATAAAGAACAATTAAATATATACGCCGATGCATTAAGCATTAGTTGTAACAAAAAAGTTACAAGAAAAGTTCTATGTTTATTATCGATTAATAAGAATATAGATATTGATACATTAAAAGTTATATAAATGATTATGCGCTCAGTGTTATTTATAAACGCTGGGCGTATTCATTTACGATAGAGAATATAGAAAGTTTTCAATATATAACTTAGTATAATATATATTATGTAAACCTATATATGTATTTAAAATATGATAAAGAAACATCATTGCATTTTAAGGCCCCTCAACGTATACTATTAAAGTAATTAATTAATAAGGATGGTCTCACATGCAATATAATCAAGACAGCAAGTTCTGGCATTTTGCTACATTAGTTGCTGATTTTATTTTATTAAATCTTTTATTTATCGTTCTATGTATACCTATTATAACCATTGGTCCTGCATTAGCTGCATTAATCCATACGACGCTTAAGCTTTCTGAGGATGAAAATCGTACACTCGTTAAGCCGTTTTGGAATGAATTTAAACGTGATATTATTAAAAAAATGCTTCTATGGATCGTGTATTTAGTTCTAATTGCTGCTATGGTTTATATGGCTCAATTTTACTGGAACTTTGCTAATAATAATGCTGATTTATTTAGAATCATTGGTTTTATGTTATTTATGTTATCAGCGTTAATTTTAATCGTAACTATTATAGCTTCAATTATTGGTCTTGCTATGACGACTCAGTATTTTAGTCCTATAAAACGTCTCGTTAAAAACAGTTATTTACTGATTATCGTAATGCCTGTGCAATCACTGATTATGGCTGCAGTTATTATAGCTGCAACTTTATTCGCAATTTATCAAACAGTTCCTGTATTATCATTCTTTTTAGTGATTGGCTTTGCAGCTGTTTCATATAGTTTTGCACCGTTAATTCGTGAAATTTTCACAAAGGTAAAATAGATAGAATTACAAACGAAAACGACCTACAGAAATGCTCTGTAAGTCGTTTTTTTGTTATTTAATAGATATATTAACCACGTGCCAAACGTGTACGAATCTTAGTAGATACAAACTCAATGAATAATACTAGAATGATTAATCCACAAAGGATTGCCCCTACTTCATTCCATTTATAAGCACTCATAGCAAACATTAATGGCGAACCGATACCACCGGCACCTACCATCCCTAGAACAGTCGCATCTCTTAAGTTCATATCAAAACGATAAATCACTGTAGAGATAAATGACGGAATTAACTGTGGTAAGATCCCAAAACGAATCTTTTGATATAAATTACATCCGCTAGCATCTAATGACTCTAAAATCTTGTAATCTAAGTCTTCGATGGCTTCAATATAAAGCTTAGAAATCATCCCGATTGATGCTACAGACATGGTTAATAAACCTGTGAAGGCACCAGGACCAGTTACACGGATAAACATCAATCCATAAATTAATGTAGGCACTGTACGAATCGCCATGATTACTGTACGGAAAACAAGCGCTACAGGTTTTGGAACGATATTCGTAGCTGATAAGAAAGCAAATGGGATTGCTAAAATTGAACCAACTAATGTTCCTAGAAACGCAATACAGATTGTTTCTAATAAAAGATAAGCGACACCTTTGTTCGACATATCAAATAATAAAGTTGTATCTGGTGAAAAAATCCCTTTAATGATATTTTTAGAGATTTCTGCCCCATTTTCAGGAATTTTACTTAATTCAATCGTTGTTCCAGACCAAGCAACAAGTGTTACAAGAATTAAAACAACAATTAATTTTACGATCCAAGTACGAGGGGCTTTTTGATATTGATTTAATACTGCTTCATTCATAGTTGTCCCCTCCTACGCTAATTTAGTACGTAAATAATAACTAATACTTTCGATAATAACTACAGTAAAGAATAAAATTACTAAAATCATACCGACATTGCTATATTCACGCCATCCTAAGTTTTCGTTTAAGATAATCCCGATACCACCGGCACCAACATACCCAAGAATTGAAGCGTAACGAACGTTCCCTTCAAAACAGTATAAAGAAGATGCGATGTATCCTGGTAAAATTTGAGGAATAATAGCATTAGAGAATGCTTTTCCTTTAGTTGCTCCTAGTGCTTCTGCAGCTTCGAAAGCGCCCATATCTACCGTTTCAATTTGTTCATACAGTTGTTTACCGCAATAAGCAAACGTATATGTCGCAATCGCAAATGTACCAGCAATTGTACCTAATCCGAAGATATAAGTCGCAATTAAGGCTGTTACTAAAGTTGGCAATGTACGGACCACACTTAAGAATAAACGGCTTAAACTAATGATAATTTTGTTTTTAACAATATTACTTGAAGCAATGATTGCAAATGGAATTACGAGAATTGAACCTAGTAATGATCCAAGTAATGACATCTTAATCGTATCAATTAATGGATCCCAGATAGAGCTTGAATATTCCCAATTTGGTGGGAACATTTTACCGATGATAACGAAGAATTGGCCTCCACGAGTCATCAATGTTTTTAAGTTAAATCCAGTAATCTTACCTGCAAAATACATCGCAATTAATAGTAAGATAGTAATTAAAATCACTTTAGAGCGGGGTTCTTTAACAGTTGTCCCGTTTTCTAATGTATATTCTTTCGGTGCGAAGAGTTCTTTAAGCTTCATTTAACTCCTCCGCCTTTCCTTTATAAATTAGATCCAAGATTTCTGGTGTTACTTCAGAACTAGGACCGTCATATACGATTTCCCCGTCTCTAATACCGAGGATGCGATCTGCGTATTCAAGCGCTAATTCAACGTGGTGAATGTTTAAAAGGATTGAGATATTCATATCCTTATTGATACGTTTAAAGTCTTCCATAACGCGTTTGGCAGTCACTGGGTCAAGAGCCGCAACTGGTTCGTCAGCAAGAATGATTTCTGGGTTTTGAGCCAATGTACGAGCTAAGGCCACACGTTGTTGTTGACC
>JUUF01000121.1 GCA_001058355.1 Carnobacterium maltaromaticum | reverse complement strand
TTAACATATATGTTAATTTCGCCTCCCGTCCCTGCACCCTTCTAGCCCAAAAAGCAAAAGACAACTCGACTTTTCACAACCAATTGAGTTAGCACTAGGATGCACGGATTCTATTGCCTAAACTAAAAAAAACAAAAATCCTCTGGACTCTGCGCCCTAGTTCTAAAAGGCGAAAGACAACTTCGCTTTACACAACCAATTGTATTAGCACAAAGGCTAGCGTAAGGACAGAATTGAATACCAAACTCGTTCAGTGGAACGAAAAAACATCTTCAGATTATATAGTGGTATTTGTAAGGACAAATACCCAATGTGAATTACAGCTGCTAAGAAATTTATTTCCTAGCAGCTGTTTGAAGCTTGGGAACCTGGAGACTACAGGCTCCAGGTGGTATCCTTACATTTACCACTATTAATACATCTGAAGATGTTTATAGTGGAACTGATTTAATTGTTTTTATATAAATTCTGTCCTTACGCTAAAGAACCCATTGGATCCCATGGCGCTAACACAATTGGTTCGCTGTTGAAAGCGTCGAGTTGCTCTTTTGTAAGAAACTCTTTTCTGACAACAATCTGATACGTATACTCATCCATCCACGCATCACTCATCATCCAGAACCCTTCAACCCCAGACTCTTCACCCCAACTATTTTCCACTTTCCAGCGATTAGGTTTACCATCGACAAGGTTCACCCCTGTTAATACCATCGCGTGTGTCATTAAGCTATCGCCGTATTCAAGACGTTCTCCTTTAGTAAGTGAATAGTCGATTCCAGTTAAGCCTTTAAGGTCGAAGTTATTGAGCGCAAGACGGCCGTTTCCACGGTTTGAAGATTGACCAACATCGCAACCGAACCAGACTGACTCACCTTGTTCTAATTGGCGAATCGCTAATTCTTTGAACGTTGCCATGTCAAGGTTCAAGTAGCGGACTTGGTTCCCAACGACATTTCCAAGCATGTCAACAGTGTATGAACGGTTGAATGGTTTGTCCGTTGTTGGTGAGTTGATGATAGACACGTAATCGTCTAAGTTCAAGCCCACGAATTGTTCGAAGAAGCTTTGTGGCGTCAAATTCAAGTGACGGTGGAATTCCTTGTCTTTATCGCGATATTCGAAGTCGAATGTTTCTGGCGGAGTTCCAAGAGTCACACTAAGTAAGTCGTATACTTCTTGCATTAATTGTTTACGCGTTTCATTGATTTCCTCTTCGCTAGCTCCACGTGCCACTAAGTCACGAAGCACCTTTGCGTCTTGGCGAAGTTTTTTATTTAAGTATTTGTTCAAATCGCTTGAAGCCGAGCTTGAAAAACTTTCCGGCATCACACTCTTTGGCACAACCCCATATTTCTTGAAGAGTGACACAATCATATCCCATTGTCCACCGTCTTGTTGAGGCGTTTGTAAGAGAAAGGCTACATTGCGGCTTGTCACAGGTTCGCCCGCTGTTTTTAAAATATTTTCATGGAAATAATTAGCCTTTTCGTATTTATCCCAGAAAAATGTATAGCTTTGTGAGAGTTCAAATTCTTCGAGTTTGAAGTTATTAAAGAGTCTGTGGCGGAATGTATTGAGCGCCGCAAACATCCAGCAACGACCAGAAGCCTTTTGGTTGGCTACTTTTCCGTGTTCCAAATCAATCGAATACACCGGCTGATTTTCCACAACAGAAGCGACCGTCTCACTAGATCCTTTCAAGCCATTCTTCACCGCAGCATTTTGCGCCACGATACGCTCTGGCTTACTTTGAAAACTTTCTTTATATTGTTTCGTCAATTCCTTTGTTAACGTAAACATCACTTCATCTCCTTTAAGGTTGATACCCTAATGGTACTCCTCTTTCCCCCTATATGCAATATAAAAAATCGGTTAAATCCAATAAAAAAGCCTATTTTGCCCCACTCCCTCCAAAATCATCACACTTCTGCCGTTCCTCCCCCTCACTCAGCACACACCGCCAATGCGAAACCTTAATTTTTAACCATTATATGTGAATTTTTACACATTTTATTGTTTATCTCTCTTGAAAATAGTAAAATAAAGTTGAAGATATTATCTTGAAAACAAGTGATTATCAATATATTTAAAGGAGGATCTAACAATGAAAAAATTTTTAGCAGTAGTAATTCTATTCAGCTTTTTCTTGCTTCCTTTCTTCAATGTTTATGGAGTTCATATGCTCACTCATGACATACAAAGGCTCTCTCCTAACGCCTTATGGGGAATTGGATTTTTATTCTTCTCAAATATCCTATGGACAACTTTAGTAATCACGATTGTAACCAGAGCTAAAATCCTTAGAAGCGGTATTGTGACTGCTACAACATATTGCATCCCCATTATTCTTTTGACACTTCTCTACTTTGGTTACGCAAAACCAATACAAATTTTATTTCTATCACACCTCGAAACAAGTATCTTTTCATTTGCTTTTGTCATCGGAATACTAATTTCAATAAGAATCCTCTCAAAAAAATAAAGTACAATTTTCTTACAACAAAATCACAATCATTAAACAACATGCCTGACAGTAGTAGGGCATGTTTTATTACTCCATCCCTTTTCCACTTACATAATGCTCAGTACCACACTCCTGCCACTCCCTTCCTAAGCATTGCCG
>JUUF01000120.1 GCA_001058355.1 Carnobacterium maltaromaticum | reverse complement strand
TTACTCCCTCTTTGAGGCTTCAAAGGTGAGTGACTACAGGCACGAACCGGTACCCCACTATAATTCTTTCAATCATCAAACTGATGCTCGAAGGTTTATCCATCCCATCGAAAGATGGATGAATCTGTCAGATATTCTGTTTTATTTTACCGGAGTTAAAGCAATGAACTGCTCGATGTTATCGGCAACTTGCGCGAGTGCTTTCTTCCAAAATGCGCTGTCCGTCACATCCACGCCCAACACCTTCGCAGTATCTTCTGCAGAAGTCACTGTTGTCGCACGCAATAACTCTTGATATTTCTCAACGAATCCTTCAGGTTGCTCTTGATAGATGGCATATAAGCCTTTAGAGAACAATCCACCGAACGCGTATGGGAAGTTGTAGAAGCTTAAGCCGCTGCTATAGTAGTGCGGTTTGCAAGCCCACATATATGGATGCATTGCGTCTGGATCTAATCCATCGCCGTATGCTTCTTTTTGCGCATCCAACATTAATTGTTCTAAATCTTTCGAGAACATGAAGCTCTTTTCACGGTTTTCAAATACTGCTGATTCGAATAAGTAACGTGAGTAGATGTCCACGATGATTTGTGTTGTATCTTGTAATTGTGATTCGAGTAAGGCTACTTTTTCAGCATCGCTTGCTTCGCTAATCACTGTATTCATCACGATATTTTCGTTGAATGTTGACGCCGTTTCAGCAACAGGCATTGAGTACTCTTGGTTTAATACACGGTGGTTTTCGATATGTAAACCGTGATACGCATGTCCTAATTCGTGCGCAATTGTCACAACGTCGCTCAATGAACCAGAGAAGTTTGTTAAGATACGTGATTGTTTGATGAACGGTAGGTTGCTACAGAACGCGCCCCCCACTTTTCCTTTACGTGGTAAGAAGTCGATATAGTTGTTTTCGTAAGCTTCTTTTGTCATTTGCGCTAAATCTTCTGAGAAGCCTTTGAAGTTTTCTAATAAGAATTCTTTCGACTCTTCGATTGTGAAACGACGTGAGCTTTCTCCGATTGGTGCAAATAAGTCGTAGAATGGTAATCCATTTTCGTGACCTAAGAGCGCTGCTTTATGTTTTAAGTAAGCGCGGAATTGTGGTAAATATTCGCGAATCGCTTCAAGAAGTGCATCCAATGTTTTACGAGACATACGAGACGCTTCTAATGTTTGTGCAAGTGGTGATTCGAAACCACGTAAGCTTGTTTCTGTTAATACTTGTTGTTTAATATTGTTTAAGGCAAATGCGATTGGTTCTTTGATCGTATCGTACATCTTCAATTCTGTTTCGTACGCTTCTTTACGAACCGCTGCATCCGCATCGTACGCCATATTACGAATTTCGCTAAGCGTTACTTTTTCGCCTTTAAATTCGCCTTCAACGCCTGAAGTCATCGCTTCGAAAAGTTGTTCCCAACCGTCGCCACCGCTGATAGAGAATTTCGCGATTACATCTTCTAATTCATCTGATAATAGATGTTTGTATTGTTGTTTTGCTTCTGCAAAGTAGAATTCGTAGTCTTTTAGATTTTCGTCGGCAGTGATATCTGTTTCCACACTTCCGATAAATTTGTAGACTTGTGTATATGCACTGTTTAACGCAGCATACGCATTTCCGAATAAAGTACGGTATTTATTCGCTGTTTCGTCTGTTGTGTTGGCAGTTAATGTTAAATTAATGTAGTTTCCAAGACGGCTGCTTAAGACGCTGAACTCTTCTAGCGCTGCAATTGCCGCTTTGATAGACTCTAAGTTGTCTTCGAGCGTTAAACCGTTGAATACCTCTCTAAAGTTTGAAAAACGTTCAAAGTCACGTTGAAACTCTTCACTTTCAAATGAAGGGTATATTTCTTTTAATGACCATTCTGTTGACATTTCGTATCCCCCTTATATTGACTATATGTCCTATTCTACCGAATTTCTTTATAAAATCATAGTATAAGAACCTTTATTCTCTAGGCAACAACGTGTATACTTAAGAGGCAAACACTTTTCAAAAAAGGAGTTCTTATGAAAAAGACTTGGAAAGAATTGTTTCCGGATGCTCTTCTTGGAGAAAACGGTCAAAACGCTGTTCCTGTAACGCTGAACGGTGAAGTGATTTATCTCTTAGAATCGAGCCTAACTGAGCGCGAACGATTCCTCATTGAAACCTTAAATACACAACCAACAAAATCTTCAATCCCAACGCATCCTTGGCTAGCGTACTTAGAAGGAAAAGGCGCACTGCCCACTCCAACTGCGTATATCCAATGCGTACACTTGGCGGTATTTCCAAAGCAAGAAGGCGTCTTTCAAGAAAAAGACTGGTTGGAGTTCGTCGAGAACTTAACGGTTGGGACCCTTGCCGTCTTCAAAAACTTCCGCCATCATTACACGCTAGTCGTGAACCCAGAAGTCGCTCCTTCGCTAGCAAGCACGCTCTTTGAAGTGCAATCCGCCATTGAAGATGACTTTGCAGTGGAATTACAACTCTTTATCGGAAACCGCTGGGCAACGTCAAGCCCTGTGCCTCTTCTCTATCAAGCCGAAAAAGCGCTCTTCGTGGAATACTTAATGCATTCGCACAAGCGCTCGAGTTTGGAATTTGCACCAGTGATGTTATGGGCGATTGCCAACGCTTTGGTTGATATCGCACCGATTGCCGACGAGTTGATTCTCTTATTAAGCGAAGACGAAGTAAAAGAACTGATTGAAGCGCTCTGGGACGCTCATGGAAATGTCTCAAAGGCGAGCCAAAAACTCTTCTTACACCGCAATACTTTGCAGTATCGAATTGACCGTTTCGCAGAACAAACAGGGCTGAACGTCAAAGACATGAATGACCTTACGCTTGGTCACCTACTCTTACAAAAACAAAGTTATTAAAAAATAGCCACTTCTATTCACATAGAAGTGGCTGTTTTCATTATGATTTTTATGCTTTAACGGCTTCTTTTTTAGGAGCGACTTTTGTTTCTTTAATCGTCACTTTTCCTTTTTGAGAACCGATAGTCACTTTTTGACCGAAGCGAATTTCTCCGCTGAGGAGTGCTTCACTAAGTGGGTCTTCGATTTTCTTTTGAATCGCGCGACGAATTGGACGTGCCCCGTATTCTGGGTCGAATCCTTCTTCTGAGATAAGATCAATCACACCTGAAGTGAATTTCAATTCGATATTGAGTTCCGCAAGACGCGTCTTAATGTCTTTTGTCATCAATTGAACGATTTGACGTAATTCAGGTTTCGTTAATTTATGGAAGACGATAATTTCATCAATACGGTTCAATAACTCTGGACGGAACGCATTCTTCAACTCTTCGCGGATGCGTTTTTCCATTGCCGTATGGTCGTGTTGTATGGTTTTCGCACCGAATCCAACTGCTTTTTCATCTCTTAGAGCCGTTGCCCCAAGGTTTGACGTCATAATTAGAATCGTATTTCTGAAGTCAACTTTACGTCCTTTCGAATCCGTTAGATGTCCATCGTCTAAGACTTGCAACAGAATGTTAAATACATCCGGATGAGCTTTTTCGATTTCATCTAACAGAATCACAGAGTAAGGTTTGTTACGAATCTTCTCTGTTAATTGTCCGCCTTCATCGAATCCAACGTATCCTGGAGGTGAACCCACTAAACGGCTAACCGCGTGTTTCTCCATGTACTCAGACATATCGATACGAACGAGGGCGTCTTGGTCGCCAAACATCGCTTCCGCTAAAGTTTTCGCTAACTCTGTCTTACCAACCCCAGT
>JUUF01000012.1 GCA_001058355.1 Carnobacterium maltaromaticum | reverse complement strand
TATAAAGATGATGTCTTATTGAAACAAGAAGCAGTATCCCAATTTTTTGTTTCAAAAATGGAAGAGAAAAACCCTCTCGACACGCTTAAAAAAACTGCTCAAAAGTCGCAGGAAAGACTGAAAGATTTTATTGGTAAAGGATTTGAAATTAAAACAGATTACAAAAATGATATTTTCACGTTTGCTTATTCATTCGATTACACCAAATTGGATATGCAAAAATTAAAAGAACTTATACCAGATTTGAAACCTCGTGATGATAATACTATTAGCTACTCTAACTATAAAGACTCCCTCGTTCAACAAGGCTATAAAGAAAAACAAACAACTGCTGCTAAGGAGAATGCCGTACAAAAAGTACAAGCTCCAGAAGGTCAAGAGGTCGCAGTTTTTAGAGCTACATTGGGTCCAGAGGTTACGGAATACATCGTTTATCATAAAGGTGATACTGTCACAAAAGTAGTCTTAAAAACACACAGAAACTTCGAAAAGTTTGGCAACGCTAAGGACACACTCCTAAAACAAGAAAAACTTTTTACTGAAGAGGATGTTAAAGAGCGTAAAGAAAAATATCGTTCTGTAGACGGCGTTTCTATTTCATATGAAGTTAATGGATACACTATTACAACGATTGAAGAATTTGACTATACAAAGATTGATTTCGCAAAACTAAAACAGATTGATCCTAAAAGCCAACTTTTTACTAGTTTCAGTGAAATGAAATCCGATTTCGAAAAGCAAGCCATTTTTGAACAAGTTCAATAAGATTTTTTAAAACAGAAAGGCTGTATCCTATGAATACAAAAATCAAACAACTAACGCTTTTAGCAACTGCAGGTTTCTTACTTGCGGCATGTGGACAAGGTAAAAAAGAAGAGTCAACCCAAGCAACAACTCAAGCTCAAACAACGCAAGCGACAACACAAGCGCAAGCAACTACAACTGCTCCTACTCAAACAACAAAAGCAGCTCAATCAGATGCTAACGAAGTGAAAACTGTATATCAGCTAGTAAACACAAATGTTACAACAAAATTAACGCTTTACTCAAAAGGAAACATTATTGAAAGAACGATTACAGAAGTTATCACAGATTTTAGTGTTGATAATGTTCCAGAAGCTTCAAGAGAAGCCGTTAAACAAAGTTATGAAATTCAAAAATCTGTTTTAGAACAAACATATGGAGACTTAAAAAATAAAATTACAGAGCTTAAAGGATTTAAGTTTGATTCTAAAAAAGAAGGCGATAAGTACATCCAAACTTATGAAACTGACTACACAATTGTCGATCGTGAGAAATTGAAATCAGCATATCCACCAGTAGTTTCTTTTGACGATCCTACAAACTTAGCTAAAGTAAAAGAAAACCTCGTTCAAATGGGATTCAAAGAAGTTCAGTAATGTAACCTAAAAGCAGAGCCCACTTGATGTGCTCTGCTTTTTTCTTTAAATGGAGGTAAATAAGCTCTTATGAATAAATCAATCAAAGCATTCGCACTACTGTTGACTACTCTCTTCTTCCTTCTCGGTTGCGGAGGGACTCAGTCATCTAGCTATATCCTAAAAAATGAAATGGCACAAACCACCACTACGGTAGAACATAAAGGTGATACCGTAACGAAAATTACCATTTTAAACGAATGGGATTTGAAAGCAATGGGACCCGATTTTCCAAAACAAAGTGCTCAAGCCTTAGCACAAGCCACTCTAAGTTTATATACAAACTTACCGGGCGTCACTTCTAGCATGTCTTCAACAGACGAGAAAATCACTTTTGAAATTACAATCGATATGGAAAAGGTGGATTTAGCAAAACTGAAAGAACGATTCCCTAACGAATTCTCTATCGAAGGCAATAAGCTCAGTTTCAAATCATTCGAAAAAACCTTATTCGATGCTGGATACACTGCTAAATAACTCATTAGAAAGGTGCATTAAACAAAATGAAAACTCTTAAAACATCACTCGTGTTACTCTCTTCAATTTTTGT
>JUUF01000119.1 GCA_001058355.1 Carnobacterium maltaromaticum | reverse complement strand
CGTATCATGCATGATACAAATTGCGTCAAAAAAATCCCTTTGAGAATTTTCTCGAAGGGATTTTTGCGTTATTATCTACGGTTTTGTTTACCAGCGTTACGGCCACCAGTTTTGTTTTGACGTTGTGCGAACGTTTCT
This sequence comes from Carnobacterium maltaromaticum, assembly GCA_001058355.1. Classification (GTDB taxonomy): domain Bacteria; phylum Bacillota; class Bacilli; order Lactobacillales; family Aerococcaceae; genus Granulicatella. The sequence goes on along the minus strand of JUUF01000119.1, from coordinate 1,983 downwards.
TGTTGTGTTGCTTTTTGAGCTGTCTTACGTGGTGTTGTACGTTGTGGTAACACAATGTTTTCATGGTTTAATTCTTCGTCGATTTGAGCTTTAATTTTTGGACGAATATAAGTGTTTTGAATCCATGATTGTAAAATTTGGATAAGGGCAGAGATGAAGAAGTAAATACCAACCCCAGCAGGTGATTGGAAAGTCATCATGAACATCATTACTGGAAGAATGTAGTTCATTGAACGACTTTGTTTTTTCGTATCTTCGTCCATTCCCATTTGGCTGACTACTGATTGAACATAGTAAGCTACCATTGTCGCAAGAGCGATTGGTAAGAATTGTGCTCCAAGGTTGATTCCCATGAAATCACTACTTGAAATTTCGTTTGATAACAGAATCGCGTTATACAATCCGCTCCAGATTGGTAGTGTAATCAAGATTGGTAAACATCCTGATCCGATACCGCCCATTAGTGAGACATTGTTTAATTTGTATAACTCCATTTGTTCTTGTTGGATTGCAAGTTTCTCTTGAGGAGTTGTAGCTTGTTCGGCACGAGCAGTAATCTCAGCAATATATGGTTTTAATACTGCCATTTTTTCTTGTTGGACAAGCATTGTTTTCATTTGATGGAATTGTGTTGGCATCAAAACGACACGAACAAGTATTGATACGATTACAATTGCAATCGCGTAGTTTCCGTTAAATACAGAAGCAATTTGGTTTAATAACCATTGTGTTGGGACTACTAAATAGTTATAGAGCCAACCAATTGGTTCATGGTTTTCATTATATTGAACGGTACATCCTGCAAGTAGTAGGGGAAGAACTGTTGCAACTAATAGAAGTTGAGCTTTTTTAGTTAGTTTCATAATCACTTTCCTTTTCATTTAATAACATGATTTATTGTACACGTGTTTCGTTGAAATAGCAACGTTCTTTATATAATTTGAAACTTTGTAAATTTAGGTGCATCCACGACGTCACTTTCTTCATACCGGTCAACACGTCCATAAGGGGATACGGAAGCTTTGACTCTTTCGATAAAACGAGTGACGGCTTTTTCCTCGCCTTGTGCAACTACAAAAACAGAGCCATCCATTTTATTTTGAACCGTGCCATAAATATCTAATTGAATCGCGAGTTGCTGCGTGAAAAAGCGGAATCCGACGCCTTGAACGCGTCCCCAAACACGAATTTGTCTTGTAATCATAGAAAGACCTCCAAAAAGTAGAATTATTTTGTCATCTCTATGAAACAAGATTACCATGATTTCGCAAAATTTGGTATACTAATAAACGAGGTGAAAACATGTTTAAAGTAATTGAGACAGCAGGTCAAGATGAACCGTGGTGGTTTTTCGATGACTGGGAAAAAATGATTGTTTCGACTGAAGAATTTTCTTCTTTAGAAGAAGCGAAAAATAGTTTCCAACAGCATGAAGCAAGACTTGCTACAAACTATCCAGAAAAACGATCAAAAGGAGCAAGCGCCATTGCCTTTTGGGATGAGAAAGAACAAGATTATTGTGTGGCGTGTGAATGTGATGTTCAAATTTTCCATGGACTGATTTTAGTCGATGAGAAGAATCAATTAGTAGAGTTGGAAGGAGAAGAACGTGGCTAAACAAACGAAGAAAAAAACACAACGAAAAAATTCAAAGAATACAAATCCGTTTTTATCCATTGAAGCTGTTGCCGTATTTATTATTGTCTATAGTTTATTAGCAATTTTTCAATTAGGCTTCTTAGGAAAATTCTTTGCGAATCTGATTCGTTTCTTTATCGGAGATTTATTTGCTTTCGGTGGAGTGTGCGGAGTTCTTGCGGGGTTCGGGATGTTATTCCGTGGACGCATGCCTAAGATTATGTGGAGATGGACTGCTGCAGCCATTTCATCAAGCGTGGCACTTCTCTTATTCGTGTCAGTGATGACCTATAGTAGCTTTACTAGTTCAGGTTCTCCTGTTTTCCAAGAAATGATGAATCGTTT
>JUUF01000118.1 GCA_001058355.1 Carnobacterium maltaromaticum | reverse complement strand
TGAAAGAATAGTGGGGAATAACATTGAATGTAAATTAGGTAGAGTTAGTGAGGAAATAGCCTTTCCCTTTTTGCAGTGGGAGATAAACTAAGAAAAGTTTGCTTATAATTAAAGTAAAAAAGAGTCCCTCGGACTTTATAATGACATTAATGGCGATCACAACCGATGTGAATTACAGATTCTTGAAGAGGATTCTTCTAGAATCTGTTTGAAGCTCGGTAGGGTTGAGACCGTGGCTCAACCCGGTGTAGCCTTTTTAGTCATTATAATAACGTCCGAGAGGACTCTTTTGATTTTACTTTAGAAAGTAAGCAGATAACTTTTCTTGGTTTATCTCACTAAGCCTACCGCTTTTTCCATCTTGCGTAGTGTCTTATTCGCTACATAGTTCGCTTTCTTCGCACCCTCATCAAGAATCTCATCTAACTTATCAGATTTTAATAACTCATAATAACGTTCTTGGATTGGTTCCATCACAGCGATAATCGCGTCAGCTAATTCTTCTTTGAATTGGCCATAACCAACACCTTTGAAGCGTTCTACGAGGGACTCAATACTTTCGCCAGAGAAAGCAGAGAAGATTGTTAATAGGTTTGATACGCCAGGTTTTTCAGCTGGATCGAATTCAATCACACCGCTAGAATCTGTCACAGCGCTCTTGATTTTCTTACGAATCACAGAAGGCTCGTCAAGCATGCTGATGTATTCTTTCACGTTGGCATCTGATTTACTCATTTTCTTTGTTGGTGTTTGTAAGCTCATAACACGTGCGCCAGCTTTTGGAATAAATGGTTCAGGCATTACAAGTAGTTGGTTGCCATTTCCGTAGCGACTGTTGAAGCGTTCAACGAAGTCACGAGTTAATTCCATATGTTGTTTTTGGTCTTCTCCAACAGGAACCACTTCAGCGTTATATAAAACGATATCGGCTACCATTAGAGGAGGGTATGTTAATAAACCTGCTGAAACAGATTGTTGTTTTTGAGATTTATCTTTGTATTGTGTCATACGTTCTAATTCACCAACGCCGACATTACATTGAACAATCCATGCAGCTTGGGCATGTGCAGGAACTTCTGATTGTACGAAGATCGTTGACTTTTCAGGGTCAAGACCAATCGCAAGGTAAAGTGCTGCGAGAGAACGTGTTTGTTCTTTTAATTTTTTTGGATCTTGTGGAACGGTAATCGCATGTTGGTTTACGATACAGTAAGTACAATCGTACTCATCTTGTAAAGCAACGAAGTTTTTCATCGCTCCAATATAGTTCCCGATAGTTGGGACGGCTGAAGGCTGTACGCCTGAGAAAATTCTTTTTTTAGACATATAAATGCTCCTTAAACTTGTTAGTTCTATTATACCTTATTTTAAAAGGATTTTCATGAAAAAATAGTTACAACTGTTTTCAACGTTTGTGAATTCAGAAAATTTCTGTTATGGAAACAATCGCGAAATGAAAGCGAGTGAAAATGTTATGAAACAATTAAATTTTCATCAAAAGTGAAAAAAGTTTGTGAAAATCTAAAAAATATCAAAAAATCATATAGATTTTTTTTTATATATCATATATAATAATACACGTAGATAAGACCGAGACTTAGAAGAGGAGGACATCGACGTATGGTTACTTTATATACATCACCTAGCTGCACATCTTGCCGTAAAGCTCGTGCGTGGTTAGAAGAACATAACATCGCGTACACAGAAAGAAATATTTTTTCAGAACCATTAACAATTGACGAAATTAAAAACATCCTACGAATGACTGAAGACGGAACGGAAGAGATTATCTCAACTCGTTCAAAAGCATTCCAAGAATTAAAAATTGACTTGGATGAAGTTCCATTAAATCAATTATTCTCATTAATCCAAAACAACCCAGGATTACTACGACGCCCAATTATGTTGGACGAAAAGAGATTCCAAGTAGGGTACAACGAAGACGAAATTCGTCGCTTCTTACCACGTGAAGTTCGTGCTTATGAATTAGACATGGCACAACGCTTAGTTAACTTTTAAAGATTAAAAGCTCTGAGAAATCAGAGCTTTTTTTGTGCACAAAATTTACTGATTTTTGGAAAAGTTTGGAAATAAATATTCATAAGCGAAAAACAAGCACCTCAACTTGAGGTGCTTGTTTTCTTATAGTTCTTTATAGTAATAAACAGCTAGTTGTGTACGATCTCGTAACTCTAACTTTTCGAGTAAGGCAGATAAGTAGTTTCTTACCGTTCCTTCGCTGAGATACATCTTCTCGGCGATTTCCTTATTGTTGAAGCCTTCTGCAACGAGATAGAGCAGTTCGTTTTCGCGTTCGCTTAAATGAGCGCTCGATTTCTTCTCAAAGGTTTTCTTTACTGGCATTTCAATCGTTGAGTCATAAACGATTTGGCCATTCATCACGGCATCGATTGCTGGAAGAATTCCTTTAATATGTTGCTTCAATAAATATCCTCTGCAGCCTAGTGAGAGCGCCTTTGTAATGTACTCGTCGTCTTGGAAGGTCGTGAGGAATAAAATCTTCGCGTCAGGGAAGTCTTTTAGAATCGTTTCTGCGGCTTCGATTCCGGTAGTAGGTTCCATCCGAATGTCCATCAAGACTAAGTCCGGTTGATGAGTGTTATACAGTTCCACAGCGTCTTTGCCGTCCTGACCTGTGCCGACCACTTCAATATGGTCTTGAACAGATAGAATCGTCTCGAGCGCTTGAAGCACTAGAAAGTCGTCATCGACTAGAATCGTTTTAATCATGGTTGACCTCCTGTTTTGGGATTCGGATAAAGATGTCATATCCGTTCTTTGTTTGTAGTGTCATAACCCCTTTATGTTTCTCCACCAGTTCTTTCATCATCGTAAGACCCATGCCCGGGGTGTCATTACTTGTTTCGTTTCCATTATCCTTATATTGAATCGTATAGTAGTTGTTTTGTTCTAGTAAAAATAATTGAATTTGATTTCCGTTTGAATACTTCATAAAGTTCGTTGCCATCTCTTTACAGATAGTAAGAATGTCGTATTTCAATCCGATTGGAATTTCATCCGAAATCGTATTTTGATAATTGACTTGTGCCTTCTCTTCCAGTGGGTGAAGAATTTCGTCCATCTTTTGAGAGAGTAGGAAGGAGTCATCGTAAAGCTGATGAATCGTCGTTCGAATCTCGTCCATCCCGTTCTGAAGGATTCCGGAGACTTGTTCTAACTTCTTCTCGACAACAGGTTCATTGGTGATAATTTGCAAGGCTTCCAGTTGCATAATTGAAGCGCTGAGCGTATGTCCGATTTGATCGTGCAAGGCGTGAGAAATACGATTCCGTTCCTTAAGGGTTGCGACCTCCATTTGCTTCAACGTTTCTTCTTGGCTAAATTGTTGTCGCTGCAATAGGAGGAGTCGTTCATGCTCTAAGTCGTCTTGAATATGGTGACTCATCGTACGGAATTCTTTATCATAGCGACTACGTAAAATAACGTACGTTCCGATAACGCTTAGGATTAATGTGAATAAATCTGGTCGCAGTAAAAGGATGACGCCGGCAAAAGCTCCTGGGAGCCCGAATAGTTGGGCAGCATGCATGATGAAAATGGAAAGATACAATCCCGTTTCAGGATAGAAGATGCATAAAGCACCAGATATCACTAGGGAAATGCGTTGAATCCAACTATTTTCAAATACTTCTATGGATAGAGACAAAATAAAAATACATAGACCTAAAAATATAGTAAAGACTTCTGTTTGTTGTCCCATTAAATACATACTAATCAAAATAAAGAACATTAACTTCTCTAAAAACGTGCGCACGATTCTCACCTCCAAAACGTCTTTTCTTCAGTGTAGCCCAAATAAGGAGAAATATCTAGCTATTTATGACAAATGTCATATAGAACTAACGACATTTGACACTAGTTTGTGACAAGGGTGGTCGATATACTAAGAGTGTAAAAACAATTAATGAGGTGAGGACATGGAAAATAGTATCCAAGTAAAGAGTCTTGTAAAACGTTACAAAGACTTGATGGCATTAAATCATTTTGATATTGAAATTCGTAAAGGAGAGCTTCTAGCGCTTCTTGGGCCAAACGGATGTGGGAAGACAACAGCGATTAACTGTATGTTAGGATTTTTAACCTTTGATAGCGGTGAGGTAACGGTTCTTGGAGAAAGCAAGTTCCCATTATCAAGTAAAGTACGACGTGAAATCGGGATTGTTCCACAAGAATTAGCGTATTTAGATAATTTATCAGTAGAAGAAAACATTGATTTCTTCTGTGGGCTCTATATTTCAGATCCAAAGCAACGTAAACAATATGTACAAGAAGCTATCGAATTTGTAGAACTACAAGAATTCCGCAAATTTGTTCCAAAGAAATTGAGTGGTGGATTGAAACGCCGCTTGAACATCGCTTGCGGAATCGTGCATAAGCCAAGTTTAATTTTCTTCGATGAACCAACTGTTGCGGTAGACACACAAAGTCGTTCATTTATTTTAGAAGGAATTCGCAAACTCAACGAACAAGGGAGCACGATTATTTATACAACACACTACTTAGACGAAGTGGACGGATTAAGTGACCGCATCGTGATTATGGATAAAGGAAAGAGCATTGTTTCAGGAACTTCACAAGAGTTGAAGAAATCGATCGCGACTTCTGAAATTATCCAAGTAGAACTTTCAACAATTCCAACTGAAGAACAAGTAGCACGCTTAAAACAAATTCCACACGTTCTTGTATTAGAGCATCATAAAGATCATTTGAAATTTAACTTCGAACAAGGAACAAATCACTTACTTCACGTGGCAAACATTCTAGAAGAATTGAACTTAAGCTATGTTCGTTTATACAGTGAACAGCCAAGCTTAGATGATGTGTTCCTTGCATACACAGGGAAAGGACTTCGAGATTCATGAAGACATTCTTAAAGCTATTTACGTATTTATCAAAAGACGCCTTAAAAGATTTTTCATTCTCGTTTTGGGTGTTACTCTATCCAATTATCTTGATTTCACTCTATTTCGTATCCTTTTCAGGAATCATGGAACAAGACATGGGGACGGTTCGCGTAGCCATGACAGCCGACAACCCATATCACCATGTGTTTGAACAAGCTGGAGATTACTTCGAAATTATCGATGTAGAGTCAGAAGAAGCAGGGAAAGCACTCGTCACAGAGGATAAAGCAGACGGATTTCTTGAAAAGAACTTAGATGTGGTGGTTAGCCAATCGATGGGGATTCCACAAAGCGTGTTGAAAAATGTAGCGACACAAATCAAACAAGTGCAAAGCCTTGGACGAGGCGCAGCATCTATCGACTTTAAAAAGAGCTGGGTGACGCAGGAGACGACAGATGTCAGTCAAGGGACGATGTTATTTTACACAGCGATTGCAAGTTTCACGATGTACTCGTTGTTTAGTGGTGTCGTTTGTGCAGCATACTTAAACGGAAACTTATCGCCAATTGGGCGCCGGATTATGGGTAGCCCATTTAGCAAAGGCAAACTCATAATCAACTGCTTTATGATTGGTTTATTACTCAATATCGCGTCAAACGCAATCATGCTGGTCTATACGACACAAGTATTGAAAATTAATCTATTTGCAGATTGGGCAGGAAGCCTCCTTCTCATGTTGCTAGGAAATGTATTCGGAATTGCTGCAGGGCTTCTTATTGGAACTAATCAAAAACTAACCATTCAGGGAAGAATTATCTTCGCGTTAATTACAAACCTTGTCCTTTCAGCACTTGCTGGAATGATGGGAACGGCAATGAAAGGATTTGCCAATACCTTTATGCCTGGGTTTAACCAATTTAATCCAGTCGCATTGATGGTTACAGGATTTTATCAATTAAATCGCCTTGTAGGAAGTGCGGATCTTGGTAGAACCTACTTATTACTTGGCGCATATACACTAGCACTTCTAGGATGTGCACTATGGAGATTAAGGAGAACACGTTATGATAGTCTATAAATATTTTCTAAAACTTGCTTATCGATTGAAATCATATGCGATTATTTTCCTAGTCATCTTTATGGCAATGGGCCTTTCTCAAGTGCTAGGAAACAACGAGGTCACAGGTTTCAAAGATACAAAATATCAAGTCATGATTAAAGACGAATCAGATGGCAGTAGCGAAATTATCAACGCGCTCATTGCCGCACTTCAAAAAGATCATAAAGTCACACTCACAACCAATAGCGATAACAGCATGAAAGAAGCTGTCTATGGAAATGATGTAGATGGAGCACTTTGGATTCCATCGGATGTTGATACAAGAATCAATAATGGGGAATCTGCTGTCAAAATGGAAATTGGAAATTCGCTGAACGGAAATATCCTTCGTGAGTACGTCAATTCGTATATTCGCTATGCGGTTGTATTGAAAAATCAAGGCAACTTTAGCGTTGAGAATATGAATAAGATTTTAAGCGAGCAAGCCTCCGTGAGTGTCATTTCAAAAGACGCCGCACTTAAGGATGACGATTACTATGCGAAATTTGGTGAAATCTACTTTGCGTATACACCGTTCGTTTATATCTCAGTATTTATCTTCTTACTTGGGTTAATCTTTGCCTTACTTGAAAATGATGAAGTCGCTAAACGAATTATTATCGGTATGAAGAGTGTAAATCAAGTAATGATTGAAAAATTCCTTGGGGGCTTAACGGTCGTTGGAATTATCGTTGGAATCAACTTACTATTCGTAGCTATTGTGGCACCAAGCTTCTATGTGAGTGCGGGAGCTCCAAAGGCATTAATGCTCACTTTTGCATCGGCACTGACCGCCTATGCATTGGCATTCCTATGCTCGGTGATTGTCGGAGATAACACGTATGGGTATTCTGCAGCAAGTACGGTAGTGGGGATGGGAGTATCCTTTATTTCAGGAATTTTCGTGCCACTCGAATTACTGAATCCAGTAGCCATTAGCATCGCGAAATTTTTCCCAGTGTATTATGTCATCACTGCAACCGAAAACCCATCGCTAGAATTCTCAAGCTATGCTATGAATCTAGGTATGGTTCTCTTATTCGGAATCTTGTATGCAGCACTAGCCTTTAGCATCCAACATATCCGAACAAGACAATTCGGCCTCACCCTAAGAAAAGCCTAAGCCTTATTTATAAAAAGAGAAGAAGTATCGTCGTTTCGCGGCCACTTCCATCATTTTCACCCTTCCAAAAATAAGAAATACGAATGGGTGGTATTTAGAAACCAGCTTTGGGTGGATGCTAAAAATTTAGCGAGAAATAATTTAGAAAGAAGATTCCATAGAAGCCTGCGGATTTTATAATCGCAG
>JUUF01000117.1 GCA_001058355.1 Carnobacterium maltaromaticum | reverse complement strand
GATTCAGACCACTTACACGTAACAATGACACGAGTAAGTGACTCTGAAGTGTTACAAATCGTCTGCGGAGCGCCAAACGTGAAAGCAGGACAAAAAGTGGTTGTTGCTAAACCTGGTACAGTAATGCCAAGTGGTGCTATCATTTGGGCTGGAGAATTACGCGGAGTGGCTAGTCACGGAATGCTTTGTTCAGCACGTGAATTAGGATTAGAAAACGCACCAGCGAAAAAAGGAATCTTAGTTTTAGATGATGCGACTCCTGTTGGAACGCCATTTAAAACATTAAACTTACAATAAAGGAGGATAGGGAGTCATGAATGAACCATTTAACGAGAAAAACGATTCATTCGCTTCTTTGCAATCAAGACGTGAAAAGTCTGCTTTTCCAAATTACTTGAAGCAAGGTCAAACTTTTGAAGATCAAGTTGTCGAAGAAATGACGCGAGTTGATGCAACAAGAAAAGATGAGACTCCACAAGAATCCCTACCTTTTGATGAGCGATCTGATGCGGCACTTTTACAACCGATTGAAAAAGAGGAGCATCAATTACCCGCGCAATTCCGTTCATTTAAGGAAAAAGCAACGGAAGGTCATCAAAAATATAAACCGCGTGTAGATTGGACTTCTTATTTGAATACGAATCAACGCAAACCTTTTAAACCAAGTACGGTACCTTCGAGTACTAGAGGTTTAGAACAAGAAGAGACACCAAAAGTTTCTTATCGCGAATTAGAAAATGAGTTATTGCCAAATAGTACAGACTTGATTTTATTTGCGAAGGAAGAGGCTTTGTTGGTGTCGGTTGATGAGCAAGAAGACACTATTGAAAAACGCCTGAAAGAGTATAACGGGACCTTGCATGAAGTACCGGTACAAAGTCAGGTTTTTACAACGAAAGGTTATATACCTGCCTTCAAACGCAAACAAGATTCAGAAGTTGAAGCCGTGCAAGAGTCCTTGTTAGAAGGATTGCCGGAGACAAAAGTTGAAAGACGAAAAGCACCAGAAAAACCATTGACTGGAAAGCAAAGACGTGCGATGAAAAAATCGTTATCGATGATTATGGAACAAGAGCAACAAGACCGTCAGTTACCATATGTTCATCCAAAAAAACAGTAGTAGAAAAGCGAGGAGAAAAAATGGATAAAAGTAAGATTTATCACTTTACAGGAATAAAAGGATCAGGAATGAGTGCATTAGCCTTAGTATTACATGGAGAAGGCTATAAAGTTCAAGGATCAGACTTGGAACAATATTTCTTCACTCAAAAAGGTTTGGAAGAGGCTGGAATTACATTATTACCATTCAGCGCTGACAATATTAAGGAAGGGCAAATTGTGATTGCTGGGAATGCTTTTCCAGATAGTCACGAAGAATTAGTTTCTGCTCGTGAAAAAGGAGTAGAAGTGATTCGATACCATAAATTCCTTGGTGAATTATTGAAAAATTATAAGAGTGTGGCGATTACAGGTTCTCACGGTAAAACAAGTACAACTGGATTATTAGCTCACGTATTAAGTGGAATGGAGCCAACAAGTTATCTTATTGGTGATGGAACTGGTAAAGGCATTGAAAGTTCAGAATACTTTGTACTGGAAGCTTGTGAATATAAACGTCACTTTATGGCTTACCGTCCAGACTATGCGATTATGACAAATATCGACTTTGACCACCCAGATTATTATACTGATATCGAAGATGTTCAAAGTGCCTTTGAAGCATTTGGTAAACAAGTGAAAAAAGGAATCATCGCTTGTGGGGATGATGAAAGATTACGTACATTAGATGCCATCGTACCTGTTACTTATTACGGTGTTGGTGAACATAATGATGTGATTGCCAAAAACATCCGTAAAGAAAAAGCAGGAAGCTACTTCGATGCTTATATTAAAGGTGAGTTGTACGGTCATTTCTACATTCCAACGTACGGAGATCATAACATCTTGAACGCATTAGCGATTATCGCATTCTACTACTTAAATGAATTAGATTCAAAAGAATTAGCTGAGCAATTCAGTACATTTGGTGGGGTAAAACGTCGCTTCTCTGAAAAAGTGATTAATGGTGTAACAATTATCGATGACTATGCTCACCACCCATCAGAAATTCAAGCCACATTAGATGCAGCGCGTCAAAAATATCCAGAAAAAGAAGTGGTGGCGGTCTTCCAACCACATACATTTACTCGTACAATTGCACTATTAGAAGAGTTTGCAGCAGTGTTATCACTTGCAGACCATGTATACTTATGTGATATCTTTGCATCTGTTCGTGAAGAAGCAGGGGATGTTTCTATCGAGGATTTAGCAAAATTAGTAAAAGGTGGAGCGAAAGTATTACCACTAGATAATGTATCTCCGTTATTAAATTATAAAGACGCAGTCATTGTCTTTATGGGTGCAGGGGATGTACAAAAATATGAGTCTGCTTATGAAAAACTCTTATCAAACACTTCTCCAACACAAAACTAAAGTTTGATTTATTCAGTCCTGGCATTTGCCAGGACTTTTTGTGTGCAGCTAAGTGTGAAAGACGAAGAAATCGCGCTCTTTTTAGTGTTCATAGAATTGTTTATTTGTTACACTGGTAATGACAAATTAGGAGGCATATTATGGCGAAACAAAAATTATTATTAGTAGACGGAAGCAGCTTAGCATTCCGCGCATTTTTTTCAATTTTAGATTTAAATCGTTTTAAGAACGCTAATGGCTTACATACAAATGCACTCTATTCATTTCACCGTATGTTTAAGTCCATTTTAGATTCTGAAAAACCGACTCATGTGTTAGTGGCATGGGATGCTGGGAAGACAACTTTTCGTACTGAAATGTATGCAGATTACAAAGGAGGGCGTTCGAAAACTCCAGGTGAATTTATCGAACAGATGCCTTATTTTAACGTGCTTTTAGATGCATGGGGAATTCCTCATTACCGTCTGAACCAATACGAAGCGGATGATATTATCGGTACTCTTGCTAAACAAGGGGAAGCAGCAGGATATGAAGTTGTAGTTCTTTCAGGAGATAAGGACTTGATTCAGCTTGCGGATAATCATATCACGGTAAAAATTACAACTAAAGGAGTAACAGAACTAGTTGAATATACTCCTGAAGTGATTTTTGAAAAATACGGATTGACACCTGAACAAATTATCGACATGAAGGGGTTAATGGGAGATTCTTCCGATAACTATCCTGGTGTTACAAAAGTCGGTGAAAAGACGGCGGTGAAACTTCTTCAAGAGTTTGGCAGTGTAGAAGGAATTTACGAGCATGTCGATGAAATGAAGAAGAGTAAGCTAAAAGAAAACTTGATTAACGACAAAGAGCTAGCCTTTTTAAGTAAGAAACTCGCACGTATCAATGTGGATTCTCCGCTTGAAATCACTCTAGAAGATACACTTCGTAAGGAACAAGATGTCGAAGCATTGATGGCATTCTATAAAGAAATGAACTTCAATTCCTTCCAATCAGACCTATTAAACTCTGGTGCTGCGACAGTAGAAGAAGCACCAAAAGCCCAGCGCCCAAACGTCAAACGTGTGTCCGAGATTACGGAAGATATGCTTAAAGGTGCAACAAGTGTGCATTTTGAGACACTTGAAGCCAATTATCATGTGGCAGATGTGATTGCCGTTGCCTTCGGAAATGAAAAAGAAGTCTTTGTGACTGATTTAAATACGGCCGTTGCTTCAGAAGCTTTCAAGAAATGGCTCGCGGATGCATCAATCGAAAAACATTTATTTGATACAAAAGCAGCAAAAGTACTCGCACATCGTTTCGGTCTTGTGTTAGCAGGTGCAAAATATGATGTGTCCCTTCTTGCGTATTTAGTGGACACAAATGATATCGTGAAAGAAATTAGTGACGTGGCTCGCCGTGTCGATGTGACGATTCTTGCTAGTGACGAAGCTGTCTATGGAAAAGGCGTAAAAATCCAAATTCCTGAAAATCAAGAAGTTTGGAATCAGCACTTAGCAGCGAAAGTCTACACGATTGCGGTGGCGCCTGAAAAACTATTGAAGCGCCTCGAAGAAAATGAACAAACACATCTTTATTGGGAAATGGAATTGCCAGTGAGCGACATTTTAGCGCGTATGGAAATTCAAGGGATTCGTGTCGATAAAGAACGTTTAGTTGAGATGGGTGTGGAATTTGAAGCGCGTCTAAAAGAAATCGAACAAGAAATTTATGTACTTGCTGGGGAAGAGTTTAATATCAATTCGACTAAACAACTCGGTGTCATCTTATTTGAAAAAATGGGCTTACCAGTTATCAAGAAGACGAAGACTGGCTATTCAACAGCGGTAGATGTTTTGGAGAAATTGGCGCACCAAGCTCCAATCGTGGAATTGATTTTAGAATACCGTCAATTAGCCAAATTAAATTCAACGTATGTAGAAGGTCTGCAAGCTTATATTCAAGAAGACGGCAAGATTCATACGCGTTTTGTCCAAAACTTAACGCAAACAGGTCGTCTAAGCTCGGTGGATCCAAACTTACAAAATATTCCAATTCGTACACAAGAGGGACGTCGTATTCGTTACGCGTTCTTACCAGAGCATGACGATTGGAAGATTATCTCAAGCGACTATTCGCAAATTGAATTGCGTGTGTTAGCGCATATTGCTGGCGATAAACATATGATTGAAGCGTTCAAAAATAACGTCGACATTCATACCAATACGGCAATGCGCGTGTTTGGTATTACAAACCCAGACGATGTAACGAGTGAAATGCGTCGCCAAGCTAAAGCCGTAAACTTTGGTATTGTTTATGGAATTAGTGATTACGGATTATCGCAAAACTTGAATATCTCCCGTAAAAGAGCCAAAGAATTTATCGACCGTTATTTGGAAGAGTTCCAAGGGGTAAAAGACTTTATGGAATCTGTTGTGAAAGAAGCGCGTGAGAAAGATTATGTGGAAACGTTATTCCACCGTCGTCGCTACTTGCCGGATATTCATTCAAGTAACTTTAATTTACGCTCATTTGCCGAACGTACAGCGATGAACTCACCAATCCAAGGAAGTGCCGCTGATATTTTGAAGATGGCGATGATTGAATTGGACCGTGAAATGAGAGAACGTAAATTCAAAGCAAACGTATTATTGCAAGTGCACGATGAGTTGATTTTCGAAGTGCCACAAGAGGAACTAGAAAGCCTTCAAAGCTTAGTAGAAGAAGTTATGGAAAATGCCGTGAGTCTGAAAGTTCCACTACGCGCAGATAGTAATGTAGGGGATAACTGGTTTGAAGCAAAATAACTAAAAATAAAAATGGGCATCTCTTCTTAACGAATGTAAGTTAGGGATGTCCATTATGTTTTATCTTTTGAGTTTATAGCGTTTTTGTAGTATACTTTTTGAGTTAAGAGAAGAAGTTTAGGTGATGGAAGGGCTCTTTTAGCGTTCAGATTCCATCACTTTCATTTTGTCAATCAATGGAGGAAATACATGAAATTAAGAAATGATATTCGCAATATTGCTATTATCGCCCACGTTGACCACGGTAAAA
>JUUF01000116.1 GCA_001058355.1 Carnobacterium maltaromaticum | reverse complement strand
ACTACACAGAATGTGAGCAAAAGCGTTCAGCAAATATTCACAGTGTGAATGTTGGGTGACGGTGAGCTACCTTTATCACTCCACAAAAACATTTAGATTTACAAGCACAAAAATACCCTAGATGATGGTCATCTAGGGTATTTCGTTTTATTTATGCGGCCGGCGGGACTTGAACCCGCACAGGTATACACCCACTGCCCCCTCAAGACAGCGCGTCTGCCATTCCGCCACGACCGCAGAACTATTTCAGTTTATCAAATGTTTGTTGGAATTTCAATCTAAAAGGATTAATTTCCCACGACATTTTCCACATACATAGCGAGTCGTGTTCATTTTGCGCATTCTAGGGTAGCGGTGATGGCACGCGGTACATTCGTAAATGAAATTTGGCTCCTTCATGCGTTCGACAAATCGACTTCCGCCAACCTGATGAAGCAGGCGTTTGAAGTCCTGGTCACGGTGACGATAACCGCCACCTGTTTGATGCAAGTGGTAATGGCAGAGTTCATGTTTAATGACGTCAATCAAAGCTTCTATCCCCAGTTTCTGTTCTACAAGGGGATTAATCTCGATATTTCCCGTTTTCAACAGATAGCGACCTCCGCTGGAACGTAGGCGTCTGTTATACGTAATTTTGTGCGTGAATTCGCGGTGAAAAGAGTTTCGCGAGATTTCCTGGGTTAATTGTTGTAATTCGTGTTCGTTCATAAGGACCTCCGACACTAGTGTATCACGCTTTGACCCTTTAGAAAACAAGATAAACTTTGACCTTTTCACACTAGACAGGTAAAATAGGAAGGTATAAGATTTTTCAATCTGGAGGAAACAAAATGAAAATTGTTGTTGTCGGTGGGGGGAAAGTCGGCGAAGTGATTTGCCAGGAGCTCTCGACAGAAGAAAATGACATTGTATTGATTGATAAAAACCAAGATTTAATCGATCGTTTACTAAATAAATTCGATATTATGGGGATTTGCGGAAATGGTGCCAGCTACGACATTCTTGTGGAAGCAGGAGTGGAGAACTGTGACATCTTTATTTCTGTAACGGAAATGGACGAAATTAATATTATTGCATCTATTCTTGCGAAGAAAATTGGGGCGGAATACACTGTTGCGCGTGTGCGTAATCCTGAGTATTCACAACAATTACAACTCGTTCGTGAAAGTCTAGGGATTTCATTACTGATTAATCCAGAGCTTTCAACGGCTCGTGATATCGCGAATAACTTTAATTATCCTTCTGCATTAAGTGTAGAAAATTTCGTTGGGAATCGTGTAAGTTTACTCGAATTGGAAATCAACGAAGGCTCAGCACTTGCCGGTTTAACGCTGAAAGAAGTGCGTAATCGTTTTGAATCTATCTTAATCTGTGTGATTCATCGTAACGACCAAAGCTTTATTCCAGATGGAGATTCAACGCTAGAGGAAGGCGACCATGTGTTCATCACAGGAGCGTATCAAGACCTTGGTAATTTCTTGAAATTAACAGGTCAAGAAACGAAGAGTGTGTCTTCTGCGACGATTGTCGGTGGTGGACGTATCACTTATTACTTACTCAATATGTTGAAACAAACAAAAATCAAAACCAAAGTCATCGAAGTGAACGAAGAACGCTGTGAAACATTAAGTTACGCGTTCCCTCATACAACGGTAATTCATGCGGATGGTACGGACCACGATGTATTAGAGGAACAACGCATTACAGACTACGACGCCTTCGTATCGATGACAGGAATTGACGAGGAAAACTTAATCCTTTCAGCGTATGCGAAACAACAAGGTGTTCAAAAGATTATCACAAAAATGAGCCGTCCAGCACTATTAAAAGTGTTTAAAGGCTTTGATAATCAATCGGTCGTGACACCAAAACGAATTGTTGCGAATGAAATCATTCAATTTGTACGTTCACGTTCGAATACACAAGGATCTAATGTCGAAGCGTTATACCGTTTAGCGGATAACCAAGTTGAAGCTCTTCAATTCCGCATTCAAAAGAACAGTGGGATTTGTGGAATTCCTCTATCTGAATTAAAGACAAAATCAAATCTCTTGATTGCATTTATCGTGCGTGGGGAACAATTAATTTACCCAGCCGGTAGTGATACAATCGAACCATTTGATAAGGTAATCGTCGTTACCACTGAAAAAGACTTTGATGACATTAACGACATTTTGGAATAGAGGTGTCTGAATGAATATCAAAACAGTTCGCTATTTTGTGGGAAAGATGCTTCAAGTTGAAGCAGCGCTCTTAGCCTTACCACTTATTGTTAGCTTTATTTATCAAGAGTCACTCTCTCAAAAACTCGCCTATGCGGGTACGATTTTGATTCTATTAGTGATCGGTTCACTCCTAAGTTTTAAAAAGCCAGAGCCGCTAAAAATCATGGCTAGGGACGGGGTCGTTACCGTTGCCTTAAGCTGGATTTTACTTTCGTTCTTTGGTGGGTTGCCATTTGTGTTTACAGGAGAAATTCCAAATATCGTGGATGCCTTCTTTGAAACGGCAAGTGGATTAACGACAACCGGTTCTAGTATTATGCCAGACCTTTCAGTCCTTGCGCATTCTTCATTATTTTGGAGAAGCTTCACTCACTTAGTCGGTGGGATGGGAGTACTTGTATTCGCGCTTGCGATTCTGCCAAGTCATGGTTCTGAATCGGTGCAGTTGATGCGTGCGGAAGTTCCAGGTCCTGTGTTTGGAAAACTCGTATCGAAATTAGCACATACGGCTCAAATCTTGTATTTGATTTACTTAGCGATGACCGCCGTCTTAACGATTATCTTAGTCATCTTCCAAGTGCCACTCTTTGATGCCTTGCTTCTATCGTTTGGTACAGCAGGTACAGGTGGATTTGGGATTAACAATGCCGGGTTTAGCATTTACGCCAACCCAGCAGCCGTGGAATGGATTATCGGGGTAGGGATGATGCTCTTTGGAATCAACTTTAACTTGTATTACTTCATTCTTCTAGGCGCTGTTAAAGACGTAATTAAAGACGAAGAAATGCGTACGTATGTTGGAATCGTCCTCAGCTTTACAATGATTATTTTCACCGTATTGACAGTTACTCAAACCGCTTTAGGTGTTCCACTTCGTAGCGTGTTCTTCACGGTATCGTCAATTATTACGACAACCGGGTATTCAACGGTCGACTTTGACCTCTGGGGATTATTCCCACATGTTCTTCTGTTACTCTTAATGTTTATCGGAGGATGTGCTGGGTCAACAGCCGGGGGGATTAAAGTCTCTCGTATTGTCGTGTATTTCAAGAGTGCGATTGCAGAGTTAAAACGCATGGGGCAACCACGTCGTGTATTTGTTCCAACGATGAACGGAAAACCAATCGATAATAAAATGGAGAAGAGTATCGCCAACTACTTAATCGTATATGTGTTAGTCTTCCTCGTATTATTACTTTCTGTTTCGTTTGAAGCAGGCGATTTTACGACCGCCTTCTCGAGTGTGGCCGCAACCTTTAACAACATTGGGCCAGGGCTTGGTCAAGTAGGGCCTACAAGCAACTTCTCAATGTATTCAGATTTCAATACATTTATGCTTGCGATTGGGATGATTGCCGGACGTTTGGAAATTTATCCAATCATCATGCTTTTCTCACCAACAACCATGAAGGCATTTGCGCGTAGACGTTAACCAATTCTTAAACAAATAGATAAAGAACTTTAAGGAAAGAACACTTTTTTCTTAAAGTTCTTTTTGTATATTAGACTTGTAACGAATGAGTTACGATTGAAAACAAAGGAGGTTCATTCATGAAAAAATGGGTGAAGGCAACCGCAGTCGTCCTTGCATTGATGGGTTTATCCATGAAGAATGCATATGCCATCGATACAACGACCGTTAATGAAAAATGGGGAAAACCAACCGTGGTTTATGGTGGTGGACTCAGCGAGGCGCAAATTAAACAAACATCAGAATTACTTGGCATTAAAGATCCAAATACCGTATTAACGGAAACAGCAACCGGACAAGATTTAATTAAATATCTTGGAAGTGGTGACGGAAATACCTCTGTCATGATTTCGTCGGTAATGGTTCAAAAAACAGACAAGGGGACTGGGGTGAAGGTGAAAATTAAGACCCCTGAAAACATCACGCTGGTAACACCTGAGCAATATGCCAATGCGGCGATTACAGCTGGTGTAACGGATGCGGAAATCGAAGTGGCAGCCGTATCAAAAGTAACCGGTGAATCGGCGTTAACAGGGGTATATAAAGCCTTCGAAGCCAATGGGGTGCAACTGGATGCCAAACGGACCGAAGTCGCGCAACAAGAGCTAGAAGTCACGAATAAAATCGCGCAAGAAAATGCGAACGCTAAAGGTTTCGATTCGTCAAAACTCGATAAAGCGATGATTGAAATCAAAAAAGAACTTGCAGAACTCAAACAAAAGCAAGGACAATTAGCGACAAAAGAAGATATCGAACGCATTATTAACGACGCCTTGAAGAACAACTCATTGCAAAATGTGATTTCTCAAGATCAAATTAATGCCTTAGTCGCTTTTGCGCAAAACTACCAAAACACAAGTGCGATTGATTCCAAGCAAGTATTAGAGCAATTAAATAGCTTGTCAAAATCAGTCGGCGAAAAGATTAACAGCTTAGTCGAACAAGCCAAAAACGAAGGATGGCTCGATAAAATCGCCCAATTCTTCCAATCGATTTTTGAATCTATCAAAAATCTCTTCTCACAAAACTAAAGTGTGAATCAACAGCATGGAACAAATTTGTTTCATGCTTTTTTTATGCTCAACATTGCACTCGATTTTAAATAGAATATGGTATACTGGGGATAGGAAAATAGAATCAATAGAGGAGGGGTCATGATGCCATCCAAGTATAGACAGTTACTGATGTACGTTGTTGTTGCTTTACTCTATTATTTAATCCCTGTTTTTCTGATTCAAGATACAGGGAGTGCAATGTTCTTACTATTGATTGGAATTCCAGTCATCGTCTTTGTGGTTTCGATGCTGTTTTCGGTAAAGTTTGGATATTATTGGTATTTCCCGATTATTATTGGTCTCTTATGGATTCCGAATCTCTTTTTACTAAATGACTCTGCGGCCATTTATATTCTGATGTATGCAGTTGTCAGTCTCATAGGACAACTCATTGGATTGCTATTCAAAAAATAGTAAAAAAATAACCCTGGCCATCGCTGATCTGGGTTTTCTGTTTTTTTTAGAATAAGATCAGATGCAACAAATTTATTTTACATTTTTTGGGATATAATATTTTTAGACGATAAGATATATTCTGTTGACTGTTTTTTTTAGAGTGTGTAAAATTTACATATGCTATTAAAAGAGAAGTTTCTTTCAGAAAAGCAAAAATAGTGGAGGTATGCAAATTGAGAAGTACAAATATAAAGAAGAAATTTAATAAGTTTAGTGTTCTATTGAATGTGGTATTAATAGCTATTATGGCTATTGGAGTGCTATTTTTCTTACCTAAGGAACAAAAATCAGAAATCAAAACGTCAATTAATATCGAAAGTATTGAAAAAGTGAATGAAGTTGTATTTTTGAATGCAGGAGTTAATGAAATTATTACTGAAACAAAAACAACCCAAGTTTTTGGGTTTGATGTGCCGTTCTCTAGAAAAACAGCATTAGTAATCTTAAATTATACAGCTAAATTTGGAATTAAAAGTAGTGTAAAGGTTGAACAAATAGGTGAAAAAGAATATAAGGTTATCGTTCCAAAATTTGAAGTAATTGGTGTTGAACTTTCAAAAGATAATCCTTACAATTTGTATGATAATCATGGAGAGTTGTTAAGTGGGACTACAGAAGATGTGGATACTGGTAAATTGGTCACTAACCAACTTTCTAGTGATAAACAAGCAGAGTATTTAGATAAGTTTAAGAGTGAAATTAAAGAATCTGCAATTAATTATTATAAAACATTATTTTCATCAATGGATTCTGAAGCAAAGGTAACTGTAGAATTCTCAGAATAATTCTTTCAAATAAAATTTTAGAAACAAATAACCCTGACCAGCGATGGTCAGGGTTTTCTTTTTGTATTTTAGAATAAGATTAAGAGTAAGCTGATTGTGATAATCAGTTGTACGACTAAACCAATGAGTGATAAGTAAATTGGATCGATCGTTGATTCAGTGGCGCTCTTAAACATTGATGACGTAAATGTCACGATGTAAAGTAGGATGTGCGCGAAGAATACGATTAAGATTCCAACGAATAACCATACTGGACTGATAAATGTCATCACTGTCGCAACGGCTAGTAACACAATCGCTAAAACGTTCATTCCTTCGTATTGTGTCAACCAGTAGTTAAATACGTGTTGACGTTTTTGGAAGACATGTTTCAATCCGTACGATACGCTTGGGAACCCAAGGTAGAACACCGCGTAGAAGAGGATGAAGCGAATGAACATCCAAATGTAGTTTGGTGTGCTTGTTAAGCTAGGTAAGATTGAAATGTCAGCGAATAATTGGTATTGACCAATGAGTGAATGAATCAAGTGAGTCGTTACGAATGCGGACATCACTGTCGCAAGGATAATCAATGCATATCCGTAAGTGCGACTATATTGACGCTTACGTGAATAGTGGTTTGTCGGTTGGACTAAACGTTCTCCAAAGAATGTGAAGAAGCGTTTGAATTTGTTCCACGCACCAGCATAGGCTAGGCGATTATTCTTCACACGGTTTTCTTGTGAGCTACGGTTATTATCTTCTTCAGGAATACTTGTTTCTACTTTCGTTGTAAACGATTGAGTAGGTTCGTTATTTTCGTCTAAAAGGTCGGTTTGAACACCTTCGTTTGGTTCAATCGACGCTGGTTGTGATAGTTCGTCTTGCACTGTTCCACAGTAAGGGCAGAGTGTTTCTTGTTCGTCAATCATCTCATGACAGAATGGACATTGTTTCATGATTCTTCCTCTTTCTATGTCTAATAATTTTCATTGCTATTGTATCATAATTTCACTATAAAAAAAGACTAGGAACTCCTAGTCTTAGCGTGGCATCTTTTCAGATGAGTAGGTCGTGTTCACATCACGAACTACAAACAGCTACATCCGGTAGTGTGCCTAAGCACATCTGTTCCACATAACTCGCAGTCTCTAATGTACTGCGTGTCGCCTCATCGCATAGAATACATTATAGCAGAGGGTGTGTGGAATGTCATGTATGAACTATTTTTCGCGAATCACTTCGATTTTATATCCATCTAAGTCTTTTACGAAGTAGTAGTTTGCAGGATGTCCTGGTAAACCTTTTAATTCTGTAACGTCATAGCCTTTCGCAACGTGTTCAGCGTGAAGAGCTTCTAAGTCTTTAGCGCTGATAGCGATATGACCATATCCGTCGCCGATTTCGTAAGGGCCGTGGCCGTAGTTATATGTTAATTCTAATTCGTAATCGTCACCTTCGAATGCTAGGTAAACGATAGTGAATTTGTGTTCTGGGAAGTCTTTTCTGTGAGTTTCTTTAAAACCAAATGCTTCTTCGTAGAAACGAATGCTTTCTTCTAGATTTTGAACACGGACACAAGTATGCAACATTTTTGACATGATGTGACCTCCTTTATTTATTTTCCTTAAGCCTAACAAACTCCACAAACAAATACAAGTTTTCGAGACTGTTTTCGTTTCGCGGACAAATGTATTCGATTAGTGGAAATGTGTTGCGTTCTTTTCATTAATTTGGTAGTCTAGTACCATTGAAAAAATAAGGAAGTGTCATATGAAAGTAATCAAATTTGGTGGAAGCTCTTTAGCAAATGCCACTCAATTAAGAAAGGTCTTTAATATCGTAAAATCTGATGAAAAACGTAAAATCGTGGTGGTTTCAGCCCCAGGAAAACGCACATCAGACGATGAAAAAGTAACAGACCTTCTCATCCAATTAGCAACTTCTCATATTGAAGGGAATTATGATGAAGAAGTTTTAAAGAAAATCTTAGTGCGTTATAAAGAAATTTGTGACGAATTGGAATTAAAACGAGAAGTATTCGAACTCGTTCGTATTCATTTTAAAAACTTAAAAGAAAGAAACGACTTAGCGCCTGACTATTTAATGGATGCGTATAAAGCAAGCGGGGAAGACTTAAATGCGCGCCTAATCGCGTCATACTTCAACCAAGAAGGTCTTGCGGCGAAATACGTAGGACCACGCGAAGCCAAACTTTGGGTGAGCGACACTCCGGGAGAAGCTCGTATTTTAGAAGAAAGCTATCATGAATTAGAGTACTTACAATTAACAAATGAAGTGATTGTATTTCCAGGATTCTACGGGGTGACAAAAGAAGGGAATGTCGTGACATTCTCACGTGGCGGATCGGATATTACAGGTTCGATTTTAGCCAATGCCGTGAACGCAGAAGAGTACGAGAACTTTACAGACGTAGATGCCATCTATGTAGCGAGTCCTAAAATCGTGCATAAACCACTGGCCATCGACGTGTTGTCTTATACAGAAATGCGTGAGTTATCTTATGCAGGATTCTCAGTATTCCATACAGAAGCGCTTCTGCCTTCTATCAAAAAAGGAATTCCAGTGCACGTGTGCAATACGAATAACCCAGAAGCAAGCGGAACTTATATTATGAA
This sequence comes from Carnobacterium maltaromaticum, assembly GCA_001058355.1. Classification (GTDB taxonomy): domain Bacteria; phylum Bacillota; class Bacilli; order Lactobacillales; family Aerococcaceae; genus Granulicatella. The sequence goes on along the minus strand of JUUF01000116.1, from coordinate 12,192 downwards.
AGGGAAGGTCACTTCTCCGAATGTTATTTCTGGTATTGCAAGTTCACCAGGTTTCGTAAGTATTTACGTGAAGAAATACTTGATGAACCATGAGATTGGTTTTCTTCGTAAAGTATTGACAATTTTCGAAGAAGAAGGCATTTCAATCGAACATATTCCAACAGGGATTGATGATGCGACAATTATTATCCGTGGGGAAGATGCTACAGACGAACAACTCGACGGTATCGTAGAACGTTTATATGCGGAATTAGACGTGGATGATGCGCACTATATGCGTGGCCTCTGCCTGATTATGTTAGTAGGGGAAGGGATGGTCAACATGGTCGGTACAACGGCTCGTGTGGCTTCAACGCTTGCTCGTACTCAAATCAATATCGAATTATATAACCAAGGGGTATCTGAGGTTTCAATGATGTTTGGTATTTTAGACCAATACGAAAAGAAAGCCATCCGTGCTTTATATGATGAGTTCTTCGGTGAAACGAAAGAATATCAAGTGGTGGAATAATTTCCCCGAAGATTAAAATAAAATAGTAACGGTTGTAATTAACCGATAGGAAGAGTAGAATATCGATATATTCTGCTCTTTTTATTTTGAGCCAGTATTTTTGATTAGAATAGGAGGGACGAAGATGCTTCGTTTCTTATTTAAAGATTCCATACCAAAACGAATTGCAGCCAGTTTTGCGATCGTAATTTTAGTGGGATCATTACTACTCAATTTGCCGATTTCACAACTAGCGACGTCAAAGGCTACGTATTTTGACCACTTGTTTACAACCGTATCGATGGTGTGTGTAACCGGTCTTTCGACGCAACCAGTCGCGGAGACGTATAATACGTTTGGACAAGTGATTTGTATGTTTTTAATGCAAATCGGTGGATTAGGGTTGATGAGTATTATTGCCTTTTTCCTCTATGATTCGGGGAAAAAGATGTCATTAGTGGATAAATTAGCCTTGCAAGATAGCTTGAATCGCGAGGATGGTCAAGATTTCAAAAAGTATTTAACAACGATTTTTAAATATACTTTCTTTATTGAATTCATTGCGGCGGTTATTTTATCGTTCCGTTTTGTACCAGAACTAGGAACTGCAAAAGGAATTTTCACAGCCTTCTTCTTTGCGGTGTCTGCCTTTTGTAATGCGGGATTTGATAACTTAGGATCTAATAGTCTGATTAACTATGCGACGGATCCATTTTTAACATTAGTAGTTGCAGCTCTCATCATTCTTGGGGGAATCGGGTTCTCCGTTTGGTTTGATTTCAAACGTAGCTACCTTGAAATGCGAAAATCAACCAAGAGTAAAAAGCGTAAATCATTTTACAGACGATTGCAGTATCATACGAAGATTGTCCTTTGGTTGACGGGGATTATTTTACTTGGTGGAACGGTATTAACGTTATTGACTGAATGGAATAATCCAAATACGATTGCGAATCTTTCTTTCTTTGATAAGGTGCTTGTGAGCTTCTTCCAAACGGTAACGATGAGAACGGCTGGTTTTGCGACAATCGATTATACGACCGCTCATCCAACAAGCCTGCTGCTTTATTGTATTCAAATGCTCATCGGGGGTTCTCCTGGTGGGACTGCCGGTGGGGTGAAGACAACAACATTCTTAGTGGTTCTCTTATTCATTCGCTCAGAAGTGTATGACGAGAAAATGATTCAGTTTAGAAACCATAGTATTTCGCAAGAGATGGCCAGAAAAGCCTTAACGATTTTTATCGTGTTTACAACACTTATTCTAAGTAGTGTGTTCTTACTCAGCTTAACGGACCCAGATGCGCCACTGTTATATACTTTATTTGAAACGATCTCAGCGGTATGTACAGTAGGGGTAACGGCAAATTTAACACCAACCTTATCCTTCCTTGGGAAGATCATTATTATGCTGTTGATGTTTATTGGCCGTATCGGACCATTAACCGTGCTATTAAGTTTTTCAAATAGAAAGAAGAAAGCACTCGAGATGAAGTATGCGAAAGCACCATTATTAATTGGATAGAAAGTAGGGATTGTAATGAGAAAAACAGTTGGCATTTTAGGACTAGGTGTGTTTGGGATGACCATTGCCAAACAGCTTAGTGAATATGATTGTGACATTATTGCTGTGGACCGTGATGAAGTGAACGTGAATCGTATCGAACCACTTGTAACAAAGGCCGTGATTGCCGATGTAACAGACGAAGATGTCTTAAAAGAAATCGGAATTGGCGACTGCGATACAGTGGTGGTGGCTACAGGTTCTAGTTTAGAAGCGAGTATCCTTGCCGTGATGCATTGTACGCGTCTTGGGGTTCCAGAAATTATAGCTAAAGCAAAAAGCCGTACGACGACTGAAATCTTAACAAAGATGGGAGCGCAACGTGTCGTGAACCCAGAAAAAGAAACTGGAATTCGTCTCGTGAAGAATATCCTTCACCATAAATTGGCTGAAGTGATTGCACTCGATGGCAATATTTCACTTGTGGAATTTTATCCTCCAAAATCATGGGTTGGCAAACAACTTAGTGATTTAGACTTACGTAAAGATTATGATTTAAACTTAATCGGATATCGTGAAGGAAAGGATGAATCTCTCAATACAAAGGTATTTGCGGATTTCCTTATTCGTGAAGATGTCGTTCTTGTAGCGATTATCGGCACTGATAGCTTAGATAAAGCGACATTCCTTGAAGACTAATGAAAGAGACCAGATGAATCAAAGTGGTTCATTTGGTCTCTTTTTTGTGGAAAAATGGGTTCAAACCCTTTCAAAAGCATCCATTTCATAGTACACTAGGACTATCAACTTTTTAGAAAGTAGGGATTATAATGGCCAATAAAAAACCATTAAGACGTGAAGAAGTTCCAGTGGAATTAACTTGGGACCTTTCCGCAATTTACGAATCTAACGAAGGACTTGAAAAAGACTTAGAATTTGTTAAATCACAAATTCCAGCAGTTGCCGCTGCAAAAGACACAGCACTTAAAGACGGAGAATCATTATTAGCATTCTTAAATCTTTTAAACGTAGTAGATGATAAGATTGAAACAGCTTATGTTTACTCACATTTAAAAGCTGACCAAGATACTTCAAATAACGAAAACCAAGTCTTAAACCAACGTGCGTTCTCAACATACATCGAATTCTCAGGAGCTTCAGCATGGTTTGCTCCAGCAATTTTAGCATTATCTGATGAAGAGTTCGAAGAGTATTTCAAACAAGAACCAGGCCTAGAAGACTTCCGCGTATTATTAGAAACAGCGCGTATTAAAAAAGGTCACGTGCTTTCAGATAAAGAAGAAGCTTTATTATCAAAAGCAAGTGAAGTATTCCAAGGCGCAAGCAAAACATTCAACTTATTGAACAACGCTGACATCAAGTTTGACGAAATCACAACTGAAGATGGCGAAAAAGTTGAATTGACAAACGGAAACTACTCAGTATATATCGAGTCTAAAAACCAAGATGTTCGTAAGGAAGCATTCGAAACATTATACAAACCTTACATCAACTTGAAAAATACATTCGCAAGCACACTTGGTACAGAAGTGAAAGGTCATAACTTCAGCGCTTTAGTTCATAACTATGACTCAGCTCGCCAAGCAGCACTTGCTTCAAACCAAGTTCCTGAAGAAGTATACGATGCTTTAGTAGAAGTGGTAAACGAAAAATTACCATTATTACACCGTTACACTGCATTACAACAAAAAGCATTAGGCTTAGATGAATTGCATATGTATGATTTATACGTACCAATCACAGGCGATGCTCCAATTAAATACAACTACCAAGAAGCTTCTCTAGCAAGTGTGGAAGCCTTGAAACCTCTTGGCGAAGAGTACCACGAAATCTTGAAGAAAGCTTACGACGAACGTTGGATCGACGTTGCTGAAAACATCGGTAAACGCAGTGGTGGATATTCAAGTGGGGCATACTCAACTGCACCATACATCCTATTGAACTGGCATGATGAATTATCAAACTTCTTCACATTAGTTCACGAATTAGGACACAGTGCACACAGCTACTTCACTCGTAGCACTCAACCAAAACAATACGGAGATTATTCAATCTTCTTAGCGGAAATTGCTTCTACAACAAACGAAAACATCTTAACTGACTACTTGTTGAAGAAACATACTGATAAAGAAGCGCAAAAATACATCTTGAACAACTATTTACACCGCTTCAAATCAACAATTTTCCGTCAAACACAATTTGCGGAATTCGAACATAAGATTCACGTAATGGACCAAGAAGGCCAACCATTAACACAAGAATCAATCGCAAAAGTGTATGGTGAAATTAACGCGAAATACTATGCAAATGTCATCCAAGATGAACAAATCGCATACGAATGGGCACGTATCCCTCACTTCTACATGAACTATTACGTATTCCAATACGCAACTGGTATGGCTGCAGCAACTGCTTTATCAGATAAAATCTTACATGGTACTCCAGAAGATTTAGAAGCTTACTTAAACTACTTACGTGCAGGACGCAGCGACGCTCCAATCGAAGTAATGAAAAAAGCTGGCGTAGACATGACGAAGAAAGACTACTTATACGACGCATTCGACGTATTCGAAAAACGCTTAGCACAACTTGAGGCTTTAATGAGTGAATAACAAAACAAACTCCGAGAGTTCTTACTCTCGGAGTTGTTTTGTTATATATAGGGTAAATAAAGAAAACTCCTCCAACTGGAGGAGTTTGTTTCGTTTAACGAGTCATATTCACGACTTTTGCTAAGTTATGGCGTGAGCGAACTTCTACAAGTCGTTTAACTTCTGGGCATTCAGGAAGAGGCTCACCATTACAAATTTCACTAATGGTATCCGCCGTAATACTGTTGGCCAGTAAGATTCCATAAGAATGATTTGAATTATCGAAGATGACAAGAGAAGGAGTGTGCGTTACATTCATCTCTTGGGCGATTTGTAAGTCGCGGTCGTATGCTGTTTTCACAGCAGCACTTGCTTTATCTTCGTAAAACATTTTCTTATCAATTTCAATATTATCTAAAATTTCATCTAATAACTCTTTGCTATAGTTACGATTGTGATGATGAATTTGGTGTTGCAATTCAAATAAGAATTGACGACCTGGACGTTTTCCTTGTAAGAGGGCAGCTTTATAAGAAAGAGCCGCATCATAAATTCTAGTATAGATTTCGTTTCTTAAATCTAAATCCGTTTCATCTAACTTTTGGTTTTTCATATATTGATCAACCGTTTGTAAATTATGAAACGTTACGAATTGGTAATGTACCTTAAACTCAGAATTACGAACAAATTTTAATAGTTCATTTTCACAGCGATAACAATATGACCCCAATGGATTCACGAATAAATATAATTCGAAAATCTTTTCGTGTGAAGTGCGTTCTGATAGATTCTTTGTTTTTGAAGTACTCAAAATCCTACACCCCTGTTCCCTAACTAACTTTGTAACATCATTGTAACATAGTTCGTTGAAATGTCAGAATAATTTGCACAACGCGTGACGTTTGTGCTTATCTCGTGGACAGTGCTCGTTTAATTTTGCTTTCTGCTTGGCATCTTACGATATTATAATTAGCCAAAATGCCTAAGAATACGGGTTCGCCGAATTCGAGACAACGAACTTCCATTTCCGTCTCATAGTCAACCTTGCCATTATAATGACTCTCGTCTAGAACAAGCCATTCATTTTCGGAGAGGGCACCTTCTAAGCGATGCGTTGTAAGAAGGGCCGTTTGATTCACAGTTTGAATTGTAATGCCTTTTTCCTCCAATGCCTCCTGAAGCGAAGTTGGCAGCGTAAATTGTTTATCGTGGTTATAGGCATTCAGAATGTCTACCGGAAGGACTTCGGTATATTCTAGCACCTCTAAGCTACTTTGAGGAATCTTTAGTGTGATTTCACCGGTTTCTTTTCCTTCGGCGATGCGAATGCGAAGCGCCATTTTATGTTCTTGGAGGAAACCTTCATAGTCGTAGTAGCTATTGGTCTGCGTAACGTCTTTTGTAAAGACTTCTTTATAGTCGTTTACGAGTGCGTCGTATTGTTCTTTTGTTAGTAAGTTTTTAAACTCTTTTTCAATTTCTGGCATAACCGTTCCTCCTTTAGTGTTCTATTGTAGCTCATTTTATTACAGATTTGAAAAAAATCGCCTTAATTTGTCATGATTCCTTATAAAATATGGTATGATAGAGAACGGAAATGAAAAAAAGTAGGTGAAAATATGGAAACATGGGAAACACCCCTAGTAGAAGACTGGGAAGCCTTTCTAGCTCCGTATTATCAAGCAATAGAGGAATTAAAAATTAAATTAAAGGGAATTAGACGCCAGTATCGTCAGGAAGGGAAACACGCACCGATTGAATTTATCACGGGCCGTGTGAAGACTCCAGAGAGTATTGTAGAAAAGATGCAAGTTCGTAATATTCCTAGAGAAGAATTCCTTGAAGGAGTACAAGATATTGCAGGGCTTCGCATTATGTGTCAGTTCGTCGATGATATTTATGAAGTGGTTCGCCTGATTCGTCAGCGTAATGACTTTGATATCGTGATCGAACGTGACTATATTCAAAATAAAAAAGCGAGTGGCTATCGTTCGTACCATATTGTATTGGAATATCCAGTGCAACGAATCGAAGGAGAAACAAAAATTCTTGTGGAAATTCAAATTCGTACATTGGCGATGAATTTCTGGGCAACGATTGAACACTCATTGAACTATAAATATAAAGGGGAATTCCCTGATACGATTCATGAGCGTTTGGAACGTGCGGCAGAAGCGGCGTTCTTGCTTGATGAAGAGATGTCTCAAATACGAGAAGAGATTCAAGAAGCGCAATATATTTTTGCGATTAATAAAGAAAACCAGCGTAAACGCAAGAAACGGAGGGAATCATGATGAAAGTCGGTTTATATGGAAACCAAACAGAAAAAACAAAAGAAGTCATGAATACCTTCGACCGCTTATGCCAAGAAGGCTGTTTTGTGCGTGATGATGAGCATCCGGATGTGGTGATTACAGTTGGTGGAGACGGAACGCTTTTAGGCGCCTTTCACCGTTACCGCAATCAACTAGATAGCATTCGTTTTGTGGCTATCCATACGGGGCACTTAGGCTTCTATACGGATTGGCGTAACTTCGAAGTGGATCAATTAATCGAGTCACTCAAACAAGACAAAGGCGAGCGTGTGAGCTATCCATTGCTCGATGTGAATGTGAAATTTAAGAGCGGAGATGTTGTTCGCTATGCAGCTTTGAATGAGGCGACATTGCGTAAAGTGAATGGCACGCTTTTATGCGAAGTGTATATTAATGGTGAGTTGTTCGAAAACTTCCGTGGAGATGGGCTTTGTGTGGCGACACCAACTGGGTCAACAGGCCTTAGCAAATCTCTAGGAGGAGCCGTTGTTCATCCACGTGCAGAAGTCATGCAGATGACTGAAATGGCGTCGATTAATAATCGTGTGTATCGTACGCTAAGTTCGCCAATGATTTTTGCTAAAGATAATGTATTAACACTACGTCCTGAAAGTAAAGAGGGCATGGTGATGGCCATTGACCATTTAACGTATGATGCCAATGAGATTGAAGAAATTCAATTACAGATTAGTGGAGAGCGCATTTCGTTTGCGGCGTACCGTCATACACCATTCTGGGATCGTGTGGAAGATGCGTTTATCGGTTCGCGTGAAGTGAACTGTCGTGGAAATGAGGAAGTCCGTTGATTTTAACGTGGAATTACCCATACGAGTATCCGATGATGATGCGGTCTTTCTTGCAAGAAGTCGGGATTTCAAGAACCTTTCTTGCCCATGTAAAAACGCATGGAGACCTGCTTATAAATGGTCGTCATGAGATTGTCTTAAAGACGCTTCAGCCTGGCGATGTGCTAACGATGGTGATTCCCCCATCTGGAGAACATGAGACTGTGATTCCAAGCGAAGTGCCGATTGACATTTTGTATGAGGATGATTATTTACTCATTATCAATAAGCCTGTAGGGACGGCTTCGATTCCGTCGAAATTGCACCCGGACCATTCCATGGCTAATCGTGTCAAAGGATACTATAAAAGACGTGGTTATGCGGACCAAATTACTCATGTGGTAACGCGTCTTGACCGTGATACAACGGGAGTGATGATGTTTGCCAAACACCGCGTTGTACATGCATGGATGGACCAAGCCTTACGAGAGAAGACCATTCAGAAGAAGTATTTAGCGATTGTACATGATACAGCCGCGCTAGAAGAGCATGGCATGATTGATGCACCGATTGGTCGACATGAAGGGTCGATTATTAATCGTTGTGTATCAGAAGATGGGAAACCATCTCTAACTGAATATTGGAAGAAAGAAACGCTTGTTGGAGCGGACCTTGTCGAGATTTTATTGCATACTGGGCGCACACATCAGATTCGTGTCCATTTCTCATGGCTAGGGGCACCGCTTGTAGGAGATGATTTATATGGTGGGGTAAAAGACGAGATTTTAGACCGTCAAGCCTTGCATTGTCACTCACTCACGTTTATTCATCCAATGACGAAAAAAGAAATAACCGTTGTGGCACCACTGCCAAAAGATATGGCCGAGTGGATTAAAGCCCACAAGCAATAAAGAGAGGAGAATCACCATTGAGCGAAATCGTATATGAATTTGAAGATATTTTAGAGCAAATTCAGCACACCTTGGCAACGGAAGATAAGCAACAATTCCGTGAGATTTTCTTTGAGAATCATACGTACGACCAAGCGCAAATTTATTTAAGTTTAACGCTGGAAGAACGTAAATTAGCCTACCAATTTCTGACTCCTGAAGAAATGGCAATGGTGTTCGAACTATTAGAAGAAGATGTAGAAGACGTTGAAAAGTATTTAAGTGAAATGGACGAAGCTTATGTCTCACGAATGATTGCGGAAATGTATTCCGATAATGCAGTGGACGTGCTAAAGCAAGTAGGCGAAGAAAATGTCCGCACTTATTTACGCTTGATGCCGCATAAAACGGCAAGTGAACTCCGTCAATTATTAAACTATGAAGACGAAACAGCAGGGGCGATGATGACGACTGAATTTATCGCCGTGCGTGAATCAGATACCTTAAAAACAGCGATGGCAACGGTAAAACGTTTTGCCGAAGACGCTGAAACAATCTACTATGTATATGTCACTGACGATGAAAATCATTTAACAGGGATTCTCACGTTAAAAGACTTAATCGTGAAACCAGACGAAAAACTCGTCAAAGATATCATGATTGACCGTGTCGTAACCGTGCACGTCAATGATGCGCAAGAAGAAGTAGCCCAAACGATTAAAGATTATGACTTCCTTGCCATTCCAGTAGTCGACGATACGAATACATTAGTAGGGATTATCACCGTCGATGATGCGTTGGATGTTATCGAAGAAGAGGCAACCAGCGACTATTCAGGTCTTGCTGGGGTAAACGTTGATGAAGCGCACCAAGGCGTGTGGGCAGGGATTGTCAACCGTTTGCCAGGAATTATGACACTTCTCATTATGGGAACTGTGACGGCGTTCCTTTTCAGACAATATGAGCCGTTAATTCAACAGGCAAGTATTTTTGCAATCTTTATTACATTAATTACTGGTACTGCCGGAAATACCGGTACGCAATCTCTTGCGGTAGCGATTCGTAAGATTGGCCTTCATGAGGAAGAACAATCTTTCTGGAAAGTACTTGTGCAAGAGGGGACAACCGGTCTTGGTATCGGATTGATTTCCGGGGTTGTTGTGTTTGGAATTGTGAGTCTATGGCTCGGGAATATTGTGCTTGGTGGGATTATCGGTTTTGCGATGTTCGCTTCGATTTTCGTGGCGGCTTTAACAGGGACATGTATTCCATTTGCGTTGGATAAATTCAACTTTGATCCATCCATTGCCAGTGGACCATTTATTACAACAGTGAATGACTTAACATCAGTGCTCGTTTACTTCACGATTGTGAGTCAATTTATTTCAGTCTATTTAGCAAAATAAAAAACGATAAGGTGTATAGACATTTTTGTCTGTATCCTTATCGTTTTTTTCTTAAGCATTCGCTTTTAATTCTGGAAGTTGGAAATAATCTTGTAGGTATTTCGCTAATCCATTTTCGTCGTTCGTAAATGGAGTAATCGCGTTTGCGATGTTTTTCAATTCTTCAATTCCATTTTTCATGGCAACACCGTGACCTGCGTATTCAATCATTTCCATATCGTTATCTTCGTCACCAAAGGCAAGAATGTTTTCTTGTTTGATGCCGTAGTAACGAGATAAATGCTCAAGAGCTTTAGCTTTATGAATGCCAGGTGAAATCACTTCTAGACATGGGAAGTTGCCACCCCAAGTACGGATTTCGATGTCGTTATCATAGCGGTCTAAGATTTTTGATTTAATCTCTGGCTGTTTCTCAACATCCGAAAAGAGAGCAACAGCAGTCGGTTGTTCCTTGAGTTTTGTATCTTTCCCAATCACAATTGGTTTTTGGTCTTTTGGATAATACGGACACTCCGGAAGTTCCTCCATATCTGAATACACAAGCTCGGTTCCTTCGACCATTAAGTAGTCAACAGGAAGAGTCTTGTTAAAGGCCACTAAATCGAGTACGAATTCTGAATCGAGTGTAATATGGTATTTTCCATCCCATTCAGGCATTCCTGGAATATGGCAGAGGGCACCGTTGAAGTTTGCGATTGGGCCACCAAGGTTTAGCTGGTCGTAATATTGTTTTGAATTACGATAAGGGCGACCAGTGACAATAGCTACTTCATGACCTAAGTTTTTCACGGCATGAAGGGTGTCGATTGTTTCTTGTGTCAGTTCTGAGTTGTTGTTTAATGTAGTTCCATCAAGGTCGATGGCAATGAGTTTCTTTTCCATTCTTTCTCCTTTCAAAGTGATTTTCTAAAAGCAGAAACTTGTTTTCAAAGTTTCCATCAAGTACAATATCTGTATAAGTTTACCATATTTTAGATGAAATAAGAAAGAGGAAGTTATGATTCAAATTGATTATCGTGAAGTAAATGGAATCCCATACGCTGAAGTCGTAGATGCATCGTTAAAAGACCAAGTGCTTCCCATCGTTGTGTTTTATCATGGTTGGACAGGAAGTAAAGACCGTGTCGTAACGATTGGAGTAGAGCTAGCAAAACGCGGTATGCGTGCTGTTTTACCAGACCAACACTTACACGGAGACCGTGGTGTGCGCTTGATTGGTGGCGAAATCTGGGAAATTGTAGCCAATAACATTAAAGAACTTCCTATTTTAAAAGAAGAATTCAGAAGTCGTGGGCTATTAGATGAAACGAAATTTGGCGTGTCTGGTTTGAGCATGGGTGGTATTTCAACGTATGCCTTATTCAATCAGTATCCAGATATTACAGCAGCGGCAAGTTTAATGGGAAATGCGGATCCTGCTCGTTTTGCTAAATGGACAATCTCATCAGTTTGGATGACGGGAGCAACGCAGGAACAATGTGAAGCATTAGAAGCAGAAATCGAAAAAAATAAACCTTTCTTAGATGCGATGGCACTTGCGAAACATCCTGAACATATTAATGGCCGTCCATTATTCTTATGGCATGGAACAGCGGATGATAAAGTGCCGTATGAATTAAATAAAGAGTTTTATGAAAGCATTAAGAATGAGCCATACGCTACAAATGTAGAGTGGCATGAAACACCAGGTCAAGGGCATATTGTGCCACATCAAGTGTTTGAAGCCGTTGCTGACTTTTTCCAAAGAGTATTTCAATAGGAGAGTAGAAGATGACAGAAGAAAATAAAAATGCTGCAGAAGTAATGCAAGAGAAGATTTTAGAAGCGTTGGAGACAGTGATTGATCCAGAGCTTGGAATTGATATTGTAAATCTTGGGTTGATTTATCGTGTTGATTTGAACGAAGAAGGGCATTGCCAAGTGGATATGACACTGACAACAATGGGTTGCCCGCTAGCGGATATTATTACAGATGAGATTCATCGTGCGTTAGCAGAGATTGAAGAAGTGAAAACAATTGATGTGAAACTCGTTTGGTATCCAGCATGGAGTCCAGATAGAATGTCACGCTATGCAAGAATTGCGTTAGGTATTAGATAAGGAAAAATCCCCACAGATGTGGGGATTTTTTTGTGCAATAAAATAAATTCTGTCAGATAAATACGTATGGTGAAATTATCATATATGATA
>JUUF01000115.1 GCA_001058355.1 Carnobacterium maltaromaticum | reverse complement strand
AATTAACAAATATGTTAATTTTAGGCATAAAAAAACAGCCTTGCGAGAAGCAAAGCTGTTTAAACTGTTATTTATATGTGTCTTCAAGTTTTGCCATGAATGCACCCAGCCATGTACCGAATCCTAACATCACAACGCAAGCAAGGTATTGAACGATGTCAAATCCAGCGTAGTTTGTTGGGATAATCATTACAGTTGAAGCAAGCACGATTCCGAAAATGAAGTGGAATAATTGTGGGTAAGCTTTTTTGAAAATATAGTGTACAAGTTTTGAGAAGAGCGCTAATGTTACAAGTCCACCCAACGCGATTGGAAGAATTACGCTCATGTCTAATGTTTTGAAACCATCTGACATTTGTTTGTACATACCCATGTATACGATGAAGTTTGATGGGCTAAGTCCAGGAACGATAATTCCAAGAGCGATTAATCCACCGGCAATCATCCAAGTGAAGAAGTTTGCTTCCACGCTACCGCCGATTGCATTTTCACCTAAATAAAGAAGTACGCATCCGCCAATAAATGAAGCAAGTAGAATGAGAATATCACGTGTTGATCGACCTTCTTTTCCAGCTTCTTTCCAAAGAGCAGGGATTGTTCCGACGATACATCCGATGAAGAACCAAAGGATGATTGTTTCAAAGTTACCAAGTAAGTAACTTACGCCGAATGATAGAACTACGATACCTGCTAGAGCACCGATTCCGACTGGTAAGAAGAATAAGAAGTTCTTCTTGAAGTCTTTTGTGACATTTGCTAGGAAAGCAATCATGCGTTCATAAAGTCCAAAGATAGCAGCAAGTGCTCCACCACTGACACCTGGTAGGATAAATCCTGATCCGATGAACATTCCTTTAATGAATCGTAAGAACCAGTCATTTTTCTTTTGTTTATCTAATTGATGTTGAGTTGATCTTTGTTCCATAGTACCTCCAATAAATAATTCTGTCTTCTATTATACTGTAATTTGAAAGATGAGCAAGTAATGTTAAGTCTCTTAAGGAAAACTTTCCATTCATTGCGTGTTAAACGCTTTTTTGTTATACTTGGAGGGTGAAAGTTTATAGTTTTTATGACTTAAACAATCTAAATTTTCAAACTGAAAGGAGTTGAATGGATGAAAATTGCTGTAGTTACAGATAGCACGGCTTACTTAACAAAAGAAGAATATGCCGAATATGGTGTTTACGTATTGCCGATGTCTGTTATTTTCGGACAAGAAACTTATCGTGAAGAGATTGATATTACTGCTGAAGAATTTTATGCAAAAGTAAAAAGTTCTCCAGTCTTTCCAACAAGTACACAACCAGCTGTAGGGGAAACTTACGAATTATTCCACGAACTTGCAAAAGATTATGACGCTATTATTCCTATTACTATTTCTAGTGGAATTAGTGGAACTTACCAAACATGTGTGGCTGTTGCCGAAGATATGAAAGACGAAATAGCCATTTATCCAATCGATTCAGAGATTAGTTGTGCACCACAAGCGCGTGCAGTAAAACTAGCCGCTATCATGGCGAAATCTGGAGAATATTCACCAGAAGAAATCGTTGAAACGGTACAACGTTTAGTGGACCGTACGACAGCTTACTTTATCGTTGATGATTTAAGCAACTTGCAACGTGGTGGACGTTTGTCAGCAGGGGCTGCTTTAGTCGGTTCTATGTTGAAAATTAAGCCAATCTTGACATTCGTTGATAAGAAAATCGTTCCTTTTGAAAAGATTCGTACACAACAAAAAGCGATGAAACGAATTGAACAATTATTCGCTGACGAAACAGGAACAACTGATGGTGACGGTTATGAATTAGTCATCATCCATGCAAATGCTCCAGAAGCTGGTGAAGCTTGGAGACAAAAAATGCAAGAACAATATCCTAAATTACGTACTTCATTATCGTATTTTGGACCTGTAGTAGGAACTCACCTTGGTGAAGGTGCCCTTGGGTTCTCATGGGATATCGTACAAGAAAAGAATTTAGAGAAATAAAGAGTGGGGGAACCCGCTCTTTTTCTTCATGAAACAGAGGGATACAAATGACACTTGTTGTAAAAAAGATGTTAGCCAACACGCTTAAAGAACTAATGAATGAAAAGCCGCTGACGAAGATTACTGTACAGGATTTAACGAAGAAATGCGGGATTAGTCGTCAAACGTTTTATAATCATTTCCATGATATTTATGAATTGGTCGAATGGATTTATTTAAATGAGGCGCATATCACGCTTGGTGAGAATATTTCTTATGAAAATTGGCAAGACGCCCTGGAGGCACTATTCCAATATATGGATGACAATCGCAACTTTGTCCTTAATACGTATCGTTCTGTCAGCAAGGAAAATGTCGAGCGACTCTTGCAACGGGAAGTGGAGCGTTTCTTGACGGATTTGATTTTTAATGAAATTAATGTCAGTGGCGCAGAAGCAGAACAAGTTCAATTCTCGATTGAGTTTTATACGTATGCGCTTGTTGGTGTAGGACTTGATTGGATTAGTCATCAAATGCCTGGTACGGCCAAAGAACTCGTTGAAAAAATCGAACAAGTCATGATTGGAACGATTGTAGCTCGAATTTCTCAGTAAAAAACTTTACAATTCCATCCCAGTGTCTAAAGTTTGGACATTGGGATTTTTTTGTCTATGGTGTTTTTGGTGAAACGGGAGTAGAGTAATGCATGTAAAGAACAAAACCTGATTTTCAGGAAATAGGAGGAATTACTATGTATCATTCAAATGGAAATTACGAAGCATTTGCTCGCCCTAAAAAACCACAAGGCGTTGACCAAAAATCAGCTTACTTAGTTGGTTCAGGACTTGCATCCTTATCAGCAGCTGCTTTCTTAATTAGAGACGGCCAAATGAAAGGAGAAAACATTCATATTTTAGAAGAACTTCCACTTGCAGGAGGAAGCTTAGATGGGATCTTAAATCCAACACGTGGATTCATTATTCGTGGGGGACGTGAAATGGAAGACCACTTCGAATGTTTATGGGATTTATTCAGATCAATCCCTTCATTAGAAGTGGAAGATGCCTCTGTGTTAGATGAGTTTTACTGGCTTAATAAAGAAGACCCTAACTTCTCACATTGCCGTGTAATTGAAAACAAAGGACAACGCATTCCAGATGATGGCCAATTCACTTTAAGCGATAAATCAAGCGAAGAAATGGTGAAACTATATATGACATCTGAATCTGAATTACAAGGGCTAAAAATTACCGATGTATTCAGTGAAGAGTTCTTCGAATCAAACTTCTGGACTTACTGGGCTAGTATGTTTGCTTTTGAAAAATGGCATTCAGCGATTGAAATGCGTCGTTACATTTTACGATTCATTCATCATATCGATGGATTACCTGACTTATCTGCATTGAAATTTACTAAATACAATCAATATGAATCACTCGTTTTACCGCTCGTGAACTACTTGAAAAAACATAATGTTCAATTCGAATACGATACAGTTGTTAAAAATGTGATTGTTGAACATGTTGGAAGCGACATGATTGCGAAAGAACTTGTGTTAGAAGTAGGTGGTGTTTTAGAAACACGCAATCTTACAGAAAACGACTTAGTATTCGTGACAAACGGTAGTATTACTGCTGCAACAACATACGGAGATAACAATACTCCAGCTCCAATTTCAAAAGAATTAGGTGGGTCATGGAGCTTATGGAAAAACTTAGCCAAACAAGATGAACGCTTCGGACATCCAGAAGTATTCTTTGAAAACTTGCCAGACCAAAGCTGGTTCGTTTCAGCTACAACAACTGTAAAAGACAAACGAATCGCTGAGTACATTCAAAAAATCTCAAAACGTGATCCTTATGCTGGAAAAGTGGTGACAGGAGGAATCGTAACAGTTCGCGACTCAAACTGGATGATGAGCTATACATTAAACCGTCAACCACACTTCAAAGCACAAAGTAAAGATGAATTAGTCGTATGGATTTACGGATTATATTCAGGAATCAAAGGAAACTATGTGGAAAAACCAATCGAAGAATGTACAGGGATTGAAATCGCTGAAGAATGGTTATACCACATGGGTGTTCCAGAAGAATTAATTCATGAATTTGCTAGCGAAGGATGCAACACAGTGCCTTGCTACATGCCTTATATCACAAGCTACTTCATGGCTCGTAAAGATGGCGACCGTCCACTCGTTGTTCCAAATGGCTCTAAAAATATTGCTTTCATTGGTAATTTCGCTGAAACTCCTCGTGATACAGTGTTCACAACAGAATATTCTGTTCGTACAGCGATGGAAGCTGTATATACATTGCTTGATGTCGAACGTGGGGTACCAGAAGTGTTCGCTTCAGCTTACGATTTACGCGTTCTTACAAAATCAACAAACCGCTTGATGGATGGTAAGAAATTAGCCGATGTGAAAGTTCCGTTCTTAGTGAAATTATTTGAAAAACGTGCTGCGAAGAAAATCAAAGGTACGATGATTGAAGAACTTCTCAAAGACGCCAACTTAATCTAATGAGTGAAACCTCTCTAAGTCTCTTAGAGAGGTTTTTTCGTATCTTTTGTTGAGGTGATAGATATGAATATCGTTAGAACGAAAACAGGGGAATTGATTCATGCCACACAAATTAAAGAAGATGAAGTTTATTTTTGCCCGGAATGTGGGGAAGAAGTGACAAAGAAAGTTTCCAGAAATGGGGTGGTGTTCTTTTCGCATATTCCAAAGAAACATAGGCAGGAAGAAACGCTGGCTCATCAAGAAGGAAAGCATCTATTGCTAGAAAGTTTGAGGAGTCATGGCTTTCATGCAGAACTGGAGCCGTATGTGTCGTCTGTTGAACAGATTCCAGATATTGTCGTGACAGAAGGAGAGCGTGCGTGGTGTATCGAATATCAATGCAGTGTCATTCCTACAGAAGAGATAGTGGAACGGACGAGACATCTGGGAGAGGCTGGCATGTCTGTCGATTGGATTTTAGGGGAGAATTATGAGAGTCAGCATAAATTGACGGACACCTTTAGTTACTTAATGAAGTATCATCCACAACTCGGTAATTTTCTTATTTTCTTTGTGAATGGTGAGATGATTTTTCATACGCAAATCAAGGTGAAGCCTCGCTCGCAGCAGATGACGTTTCAAGTCGTGCGAGTGCCGCTCGTATCGTTCTCATGGAAAAAATGGAGAAAGCTCGTCAAAGATTCACTTCCAGTAAAAGCGCACTTGAAGCCAGATGGAGCGATAGAATGGACACCAAGAGATACGATGCTTTTTAAGAAATTAGCCTCTCCGCTCACGAGGGCCTTTCTCGTGAAGTTATATCGATGCAGACAAACGCTGGAAGATTTGCCCAGCCGCTTCTTGACCTTCCCGATTTACACAGAGACGTTTAAAGTACCCAATCTTGTATGGAAGGGGCATGCATGGATTCTGTTGGAACAAATGGCTTTTAAGGGAGACGTTGAAATGATGGATTTTGTTAAGAGAGTAGAAGAAGTATGGCGACCGCTGATGCGTCCCGTTCCAAATCCAAAAAGTCAGATGGAGGCGTGCCTCTGGGAGCTATTAGATGAGCTTTTGGCCGATAAAAAAATAAGACTAGGGTATCCAAAATCAAAAATGAACCGTTTGCAAAACAAGGGTGATTTTGGTAAAATATTAGTGAGTGTAGAGGGATGAAAAGGCAAATATAGATAATTATGGTAACTGTATATCCAATTATTTAATCCTTTCAACTATAATTGCAAAAGGCATTTATAGACATAATTATTTGATGAAGATTTGTCATCATCCTCCTATCTGGGGCTGTGGAAAAACCATGGCCCCTTCCTAGTTTGCTAGGGCAATATCAGGGCACGTATCGTGCAAGGAAAGGAAGTTTTTCATGAAATATTCAGAAGAAGGGTTACAATATCATATTCATACACGTAAAGGCGATGTCGGTCGTTATGTGATTTTACCAGGGGACCCAAAACGTTGTGCAAAAATTGCTGAACATTTTGAAGATGCAAAACTGGTCGCAGATAATCGCGAGTACGTAACTTACACAGGATACTTGGATGGAGAAAAAGTCAGTGTGACATCAACAGGGATTGGCGGACCATCTGCTGCAATCGCACTTGAAGAATTAGTGCGCAGTGGTGCAGATACTTTTGTCCGTGTCGGAACATGTGGTGGTATTGATGTTGACGTTAAAGGTGGCGATATCGTGATTGCGACAGGTGCGATTCGTACAGAAGGAACAACACGTGAGTACGCACCAATCGAATTCCCAGCGATTGCAAACTACGATGTCGTAACAGCACTGATTAATGCTGGTAAAGGCTTAGGTTTCACAACACATGCGGGAGTTGTTCAATGTAAAGATTCATTCTACGGACAACACGAACCACAAGTGATGCCAGTTAGCTATGACTTGCAAAATAAATGGGAAGCTTGGAAACGTCTTGGAGTGAAGGCTTCTGAAATGGAATCTGCAGCGTTGTTTGTAGTAGCAAGCCACTTAGGCGTTCGCGTTGGATCTACTTTCCTAGTAGTGGGAAACCAAGAACGAGAAGCAGCAGGTTTATCAAACCCAATCGTTCACGATACAGAAGCTGCGATTAAAGTAGCAGTAGAAGCACTTCGTAACTTAATTAAGGAAGACCGAGCAAAATAAGAAAGAGGGATTATATGGAAATCAAAGAAATTTTGAAAACAGTAGACCATACATTGTTATTGCCAGCATCAACTTGGAGTGAAATTAAAGAGATTTTGGATGATGCGATGAAATACGAAACAGCGTCAGCATGTATCCCAGCTTCTTTTGTTAAACGTGCGAGCGAATACGTGAATGGGAAATTAGCCATCTGTACTGTTATCGGATTCCCGAATGGCTATAGCACAACTGCAACTAAAGTTTTCGAAACAAAAGATGCGATTCAAAATGGTGCAAGCGAAATCGATATGGTGATTAATATCGGTGATGTGAAAGATGGTCGTTTCGATGTTGTGGAAGATGAAATTCGTCAAATCCATGAAGCTTGTAATGGTCATATCGTAAAAGTCATTATCGAAACAGCGCTTCTTACAGAAGAAGAAATCATCAAGATGTGTGAAGTCGTTACAAAAGCAGGAGCTGAATTCATCAAGACTTCAACAGGTTTCTCAACAGCAGGTGCAACATTTGAGCACGTGGCATTGATGAAGAAACACGTTGGAGAAGGTGTTCTTGTGAAGGCTGCCGGCGGAATTTCTAGCATTGAAGATGCTGAAAAATTCATCGAATTAGGAGCAAGTCGACTTGGAACAAGTCGGATTGTGAAAATTGTGAAGAATCAATCCGTAGAAGAGGGCACTTATTAGTCCCAAAAAACTAGATAAAATCTAAAGTTCCCAAGTGTTGTCGGCCTTGACGGCACTTGGGATTTTGTGTATAATAATATAACGCAATAAGTGTGGATTTTAATCGGTGTGAGGGTTGAAATATTGTCCAATTCCTTACAAATAAAGGCTTAAAACAAAAGAATTTGCATTTTTCACAAATGACAGCAAACAATTCTTTTGGTTTTTTTTTGTTTAAAAATCGACCGAAATCTTCATTTGTTACGAACTTTTAATAAATGTCATCAAAATGTAACATTTATCAATACTAATTTATAGGGGTGGAAGAGTTGGCACATCATGATGTGAAATACGGTAGACACCGTGTGCGTAGAAGTTATGCACGAATCAGTGAAGTATTAGAATTACCTAATCTGATTGAAATCCAAACAGATTCTTACCAATGGTTCCTAGATGAAGGTATCCGCGAAATGTTCAAAGATATCTCTCCAATCGAAGACCACACTGGTAACTTGTCATTGGAATTCTTAGATTACGAATTACATGCTCCAAAATATAACATACAAGAAGCTAGAAACCACGACGCAAATTACGCGGCTCCAATTTACGTGAAAATGCGTTTAGTGAACAAAGAAACTGGCGAAGTAAAAGACCAAGAAGTATTCTTCGGAGACTTCCCGTTAATGACTGAAATGGGTACATTTATCATTAATGGTGCAGAACGTGTAATTGTATCTCAATTAGTTCGTTCTCCTGGTGCTTATTTCCATGACAGACCTGACAAAAACGGTAAACAATTATATGGTTCAACATTAATTCCAAACCGTGGTGCATGGTTAGAGTACGAAACAGACTCAAAAGACATTTCTTATGTACGTATCGACCGTACTCGTAAAATCCCATTAACGGTATTAGTTCGTGCGTTAGGTTTCGGTTCAGATGACCTTATTCAAGAAATCTTCGGGGATAGCGAAACATTACGTTTAACATTAGATAAAGATGTTCATAAACGTATGGATGAATCTCGTACAGAAGAAGCATTAAAAGATATTTATGACCGTCTACGTCCTGGTGAACCAAAAACAGCTGAAAGTTCACGTAACTTATTAACAGCTCGTTTCTTCGACCCACGCCGCTATGATTTAGCAGCAGTAGGACGCTATAAAGTCAACAAGAAATTAAATCTAAAAACTCGTTTATTACACCAAACAATCGCTGAGAACTTAGTAGATCCTGAAACAGGCGAAATCGTTGTTGAAAAAGGAACTGTTCTTGAACGCGACGTAATGGAAAAAGTAGTAGAAGTACTTGAAAAAGGTACAAACTTATTTACTTTACATCCATCAGAAGACGGTGTAATCAAAGACCCTGTAACAATTCAAACAGTAGAAGTTTATTCACCAGCTGACCCAGAACGCGTGATTAAAATCATCGGTAACGGAAACGTTGCTGAAGACGTAAAACACGTAACTGCAAGCGACATTATCGCAACAATCAGCTACTTCTTAAACCTTTACGAAGGAATCGGAACAACAGACGACATCGACCACTTAGGTAACCGTCGTATCCGTTCAGTAGGGGAATTATTACAAAACCAATTCCGTATCGGTTTATCTCGTATGGAACGTGTGGTTCGCGAACGTATGTCTATCCAAGACACTGCAACAGTGACACCACAACAATTAGTAAATATTCGTCCAGTCGTTGCGGCAATTAAAGAGTTCTTCGGATCTTCTCAATTATCACAATTCATGGACCAAACAAACCCATTAGGAGAGTTAACACACAAACGCCGTCTATCAGCGTTAGGACCTGGTGGTTTGACTCGTGACCGTGCCGGATATGAAGTTCGTGACGTTCACTATTCTCACTATGGTCGTATGTGTCCTATCGAAACTCCTGAGGGACCAAACATCGGGTTGATCAACAGCTTATCAACATATGCGAAGATCAACAAATATGGTTTCATCGAAACTCCATACCGTCGTGTAGACTGGAACACTCATAAAGTTACAGATAAGATCGACTACTTAACAGCCGACGAAGAAGATAGCTTCGTAGTAGCGCAAGCAAACTCTCCATTAAATGAAGACGGAAGCTTCGTGAACGATGTTGTTATGGCGCGTTACGTATCTCAAAACTTAGAAGTGCCAGTAGACCGCGTGGACTACATGGACGTTTCTCCAAAACAAGTAGTTGCAGTTGCGACAGCATGTATCCCATTCTTAGAAAACGACGACTCAAACCGTGCGTTGATGGGTGCGAACATGCAACGTCAAGCTGTTCCATTGTTAAATCCAAAAGCACCATTTATCGGTACAGGTATGGAATACGTATCTGCGCATGACTCAGGGGTTGCCTTGTTATGTAAACGTGATGGTGTAGTAGAATTCGTTGATGCTAAAGAAGTACGTGTACGTACTGCTGATGGCTCATTAGATACTTACCAAATCACTAAGTTCCACGGATCAAACGCGGGTATGTGTTACAACCAACGTCCAATCGTGGCACAAGGGGATAAAGTGGTTAAAGGCGAAATCCTAGCAGACGGACCTTCTATGGAAAAAGGTGAATTAGCATTAGGACAAAACGTTCTAGTAGCGTTCATGACTTGGGAAGGTTACAACTACGAGGATGCGGTTATCATGAGTGAACGTTTAGTGAAAGACGATGTGTATACATCAATCCACATCGACGACTACGATTCAGAAGCTCGTGATACAAAACTTGGACCTGAAGAAATTACTCGTGAGATTCCAAACGTTGGGGAAGACGCATTGAAGAACCTTGACGCTGACGGAATTATCCGTATCGGTGCCGAAGTTAAAGATGGTGACATCTTAGTCGGCAAAGTAACTCCTAAAGGGTTAACAGAACAATCACCAGAAGAACGTTTATTACACGCAATCTTCGGTGAAAAAGCTCGTGAAGTTCGTGACACGTCTCTACGTGTACCTCACGGCGGTGGCGGTATTGTCCGCGATGTACGTGTGTTCACACGTGCAGCAGGTGATGAATTAGCACCTGGCGTAAACAAATTAGTTCGTGTATATATTGTACAAAAACGTAAAATCAATGAAGGGGATAAGATGGCCGGACGTCACGGTAATAAAGGGGTTGTTTCCCGTATTATGCCGGAAGAAGATATGCCGTTCTTACCAGATGGAACACCAGTTGACATCATGTTAAATCCATTAGGGGTACCTTCACGTATGAACATCGGACAAGTGTTAGAGTTACACTTAGGGATGGCTGCCCGTGAATTAGGTATTTACATCGCAACACCAGTATTCGATGGTGCGCAAGATGAAGACGTATGGGGAACTGTTGCAGAAGCGGGTATGGCTCGTGATGCGAAAACAATTCTATATGATGGACGTACAGGTGAACCATTTGATAACCGTGTGTCAGTAGGGGTTATGTACATGATTAAACTTGCCCACATGGTTGACGACAAACTTCATGCTCGTTCAATTGGACCATACTCACTCGTTACACAACAACCTCTTGGAGGTAAAGCGCAATTTGGTGGACAACGTTTCGGGGAAATGGAAGTATGGGCGCTGGAAGCTTATGGTGCTGCTTATACATTACAAGAAATCCTAACGTACAAATCAGATGACGTTGTTGGTCGTGTGAAGACTTACGAATCAATCGTTAAAGGTCAACAAATTTCACGTCCAGGAGTTCCAGAATCATTCCGCGTATTAGTAAAAGAATTACAAGCTTTAGGTCTTGATATGAAAGTACTTGACGCACAAGATGAAGAAATCAAACTTGAAGATATGGACGAAGACGAAGGAATTCGTTTCAGTGACGTTGAAAGAACAAATGATAGACGTGCTCAATTAGATGAGTATTCTGATCGTGCAGCTGAATTATCAGCAGCAGAAGAAGCAGCTGACGCAGCTGAAGAAGATGCAGCCGATGTAGAAGACGTTGAAGACAATTTTGATACTGACGAAGAGTAATAGAACTATTGGAATCGTAGGGCAATTCCAAAAGAAAGGGAGGTAGGCCCCTTGATAGATGTAAATAATTTTGAAAGTATGCAGATTGGGTTAGCTTCTCCGGAGAAAATCCGTGAGTGGTCACATGGTGAAGTTACAAAACCAGAAACAATCAACTACCGTACTTTAAAACCAGAACGCGATGGTTTATTCTGCGAGAAAATCTTTGGTCCAACAAAAGACTTAGAATGTTCTTGTGGTAAATTAAAGAAAATCAACAACAAAGGGAAAGTCTGCGATCGTTGTGGCGTTGAAGTAACGCGCTCAAAAGTTCGTCGTGAACGTATGGGACACATCGAATTAGCAGCTCCAGTATCACACGTGTGGTACTTCAAAGGCATTCCAAGCCGCATGGGACTTGTGTTAGACATGAGTCCACGTGCGTTGGAAGAAGTCATTTATTTTGCAAGCTACGTTGTTATCGACGCTGGCGACACAACATTAATGCACAAACAATTATTAACTGAACGCGAATACCGTGAAAAACGTGCAGAGTTCGGAACTCGTTTCCATGCTGCAATGGGTGCGGAAGCCGTTCAAGAGTTATTAAACAATGTTGACTTAGACGCTGAAATCGCTGAATTAAAAGAAGAGTTGAAAACAGCTCAAGGTCAAAAACGTACTCGTGCAATCCGTCGTTTAGACATTTTAGATGCCTTCAAAGAATCAGGAAACAAACCTGGTTGGATGGTAATGGATGTTATTCCAGTTATCCCACCAGATTTACGTCCAATGGTTCAATTAGAAGGTGGACGTTTTGCAACAAGTGACTTGAACGATTTATACCGTCGTGTGATTAACCGTAATAACCGTCTAAAACGTTTATTAGAATTGAACGCACCTCGTATCATCGTTCAAAACGAAAAACGTATGTTACAAGAAGCTGTGGATGCTTTAATCGATAATGGTCGTCGTGGCCGTCCAGTTACTGGACCAGGTAACCGTCCATTGAAATCATTAAGCCACATGCTTAAAGGGAAACAAGGTCGTTTCCGTCAAAACCTACTTGGTAAACGTGTAGACTACTCTGGACGTTCTGTAATCGTAGTAGGACCAAACTTGAAGATGTACCAATGTGGTCTTCCTAAAGAAATGGCGATTGAATTATTCAAACCTTTCGTAATGAAAGAATTAGTTGAACGTGAAATCGCAGGAAACATCAAGAGCGCTAAACGTAAAATTGAACGTTTAGATGACGATATTTGGGGAATCCTTGAAGAAGTAATTCGTGAACACCCAGTTCTATTGAACCGTGCACCTACACTTCACAGACTAGGGATTCAAGCGTTCGAACCAACTCTAGTAGAAGGTCGTGCGATTCGTCTTCACCCATTAGTGTGTGAAGCCTACAATGCCGACTTCGACGGAGACCAAATGGCGGTTCACGTGCCACTATCTCAAGAAGCTCAAGCTGAAGCTCGCTTATTAATGTTAGCGGCTCAAAACATCCTAAACCCTAAAGATGGTAAACCAGTAGTAACACCATCTCAAGACATGGTTTTAGGGAACTATTACTTAACAATGGAACAAGAAGGCCGTGTTGGTGAAGGTATGTTCTTCAAAGACATGGACGAAGCAATCTTGGCTTACAACAATGGATACGTTCATTTACACAGCCGTATTGCGATTCCTGCAAGCTCACTTCCACATAAACCATTTACAGAGTGGCAAAAAGAGAGAATGATGGTCACAACAGTTGGTAAATTATTATTCAACGAAATTATGCCAAACGAATTCCCTTACTTAAATGAGCCAACAATGGAAAACTTAGAAGTGGCTACACCAGATAAATACTTCTTAGAAGCAGGGGCAAACATTAAAGAAGAAATCGCAGGACGCGAAATCGTTGCACCATTCAAGAAGAAAAACTTAGGTCAAATCATCGCCGAAGTGTTCAAACGATTCCATATCACTGAAACTTCAATGATGTTAGACCGTATGAAAGACTTAGGATATAAATTCTCAACTCGTGCTGGTTTAACAGTAGGTATTGCAGATATTTCAGTTGCGGATAACAAGAAAGAAATTCTTGAAGAAGCACATAAACAAGTCGACAACATCTCTAAATTATTCCGTCGTGGTTTAATTACAGATGATGAACGTTATGAACGTGTTATCGAAACATGGAACAAAGCGAAAGATGATATCCAAAAAGCGTTAATCCGCACATTAGGTTCTCGTAACCCAATCTTCATGATGAGTGATTCTGGAGCCCGTGGTAACATCTCTAACTTTACTCAGCTTGCTGGTATGCGTGGTCTTATGGCCGCTCCTAACGGTAAAATCATGGAATTACCGGTAACATCAAACTTCCGTGAAGGGTTAACCGTTATGGAAATGTTCTTGTCTACTCACGGTGCTCGTAAAGGGATGACCGATACGGCCTTAAAGACAGCCGACTCAGGTTACTTAACTCGTCGTTTAGTAGACGTTGCGCAAGATGTGATCATTCGTGAAACAGACTGCGGAAGCGATCGTGGTTTAACAATTACTGCGATTAAAGAAGGAAATGAAGTCATTGAAACACTTGAAGAACGTATGTTAGGACGTTACGCACAACGTTCAGTGAAACATCCTGAAACAGGTGAAGTGTTAGTAGCACGCAATGAAATCATTACTGAAGATATTGCTCGTAAGATTATTGAAGCTGGAATCGAAGAAATTACAATTCGTTCAGCGTTCACATGTGATACAAAACATGGTGTATGTAAATACTGTTACGGACGTAACTTAGCTACAGGTTCAGAAGTTGAAGTTGGGGAAGCAGTTGGTACAATTGCCGCTCAATCAATCGGGGAACCTGGTACACAGTTAACAATGCGTACGTTCCATACCGGTGGGGTTGCCGGAGACGATATTACTCAAGGTTTACCTCGTATCCAAGAAATCTTCGAAGCGCGTAATCCTAAAGGGGTTGCGACAATCAGTGAAGTAGCGGGTGAAGTAGTTTCTATCGAAGAAAATGCTGGAAGCCGTACTAAAGAAATTACAATTAAAGGCTCTACAGATACTCGTTCTTACACAGTTCCATTTACAGCTCGTCTAAAAGTGGAAGAAGGACAAATCATCGATCGTGGTGCTCCATTAACAGAAGGTTCTATCGATCCTAAAGAATTATTACGTGTTCGTGACGTATTATCAGTTGAAAACTACTTATTACGTGAAGTACAAAAAGTATACCGTATGCAAGGGGTAGAAATCGGTGATAAACACGTTGAGGTAATGGTTCGTCAAATGTTACGTAAAGTTCGAGTAATGGATCCAGGTTCAACAGAAATCCTTCCGGGAACATTACTTGATATCGCAGACTTTACAGAACGTAACCGCTCTGCAATCATGAACGGTGAAGTACCTGCGACAGCTCGTCCTGTATTACTAGGTATTACAAAAGCTTCATTAGAAACAAACAGCTTCTTGTCTGCTGCATCATTCCAAGAAACAACTCGTGTCTTGACAGATGCTTCTATCCGCGGCAAGAAAGACCACTTACTAGGATTGAAAGAAAATGTTATCATCGGTAAGATCATCCCTGCTGGTACAGGTATGGCTCGTTACCGCAATATGGAAACAAGTACTTCAGAACCAGTATTACCAGTGGAACAAACAGAAGTTGTAGTTGTTGAAACAACACCTTCTGAAGAAGACACAAATGAATAATCTGTGACTTTCAGGCACCCTGTAGCGAAAGCTATGGGGTGTTTTTTCTTGGGAACTTCATAAAACATTCTCTTAGAATCAATGAGTCCGGGGTATAATAGGCGAAACTTAAGAATGGAGTGAAATTATGAACAAAACAACAAAACTCTTAGGTCTTGCAGCCGCAAGCTTATTAGCCGCTTGTTCTAACCAAGCAGCACCTGCAGAGACTACGCAAGCAACAACAACTCAACCAACGACTGTGCAAGCGACAAGTCAAGCACCAGCTACGACTGCCACAAACACAACTGTAGCAACTAACGCTTCTGAAGAAGCAATGGGAAGCCAAAATGCAAAGCAAAAAGAAATTGTAGATGCATTTAAGAAGGAATTCCCAGCTCTTGACATTACTGGATTAGAATACTCAAACGGAATGTTCTATGAAGTAGAAGCGATGAATGATACGAATGAATATACGTACCGTTACGATAAGTCAGCTAAGACTTTCATGAAGGTTAATGAAACCACTTCAGATAAAGAAGAACATGATGAAGAAAAAATTGACTTAGCTACATTGAAACAAGTAGATGAGATGGCAGCTATCGCTCAAAAAGAATTCCCAACAGGAGTCCTTCGTGAGTGGAGTGTCGATAAAGATCACGGTGAAGTAATTTGGGAATTTGATTTATCTGTTAACGGACAACAAGTGAACGTTAAGATTTCAAACGACACAGGAAAAATTACTGAAATCGATCGCTAATTAAATTTGTTAATACAATACTCCGTCAAGGATTGGTTTTTTCAATGCTTGAGGGGGTATTTTTATGCTTAAAATTACAAGAAAGAGCCCGAAAATAGATTAAGAAAAGTTTAAAAATTTTGAAAAGTTGAAAAAATTCAACACTAAAAAAACGAATTAATTCATTGAATAGTGGGAAAAATGAGTCACAGGTGGAATTAAATCATTTAAAAACATTAAATATATAATATTTTAAATAAAAACTAAAACCGCTATCAAATTTATGTAAAAGGTAGTATAATATAAATGAATAAAAGAAAGATTGGGGTAGTGTATATGAGTCAGGAATTGTACCAAAGTATACCGTTGCTATTTAAGCTCGTAAAAAAGCAAACAGAACTCAAAAATGCTGCCTTTGCTTTTCAGAATAAACGAGGAGCAGTGAAGTTTTTCTTTTTAATTGAACGTGATGAACAGCAAGATTTACGTTTATTATTCTTCAAAAACGAAGAAGAACTTGTTCGTTATCGACTCTCAGAACGACTGGTAACCATGTCGGATGAGGTGGTCGGAGAGGAACGGACCGAAGCGTTTTGGTTTAGAAAAGGCATCGAAATTCAGTTTTCAAAACGTGCGGATTTCGATGAAGAGGAAATCGAATACTTGAAGCGAAATGGGTATCCTGTGAAAGGAGCCAGAGAATTGCCAATGATTTCGAGTTTCAATGAACCATTTGATTTATTCGCAGACCTTAAGAAATCAGAAGTCCAATTTGTGCTACGTGTATGTGACATTCTCTTGCAAGAAGGCAACTGGAAGGAGATTTTGAAGGCTGCTAGTATTCTCGATCAAGAAGACGCGGATTGCTATGCTGTTCTCGAATATAATCAAAAAACAAAGGCTGTAAAGTCGCTAGATATTACGCGTAAGGAAATCAGTTTCGATCAGATTGCAGAATTGAAGCCGTTCTTCCAAGTAAAACCTGAACCCGTTGCAGTCAGTGATTTCTCGCTTTTACGTGCAAAAAAGGCGATTCAAGGAATCTTCCCGGAAACTTTTGAAATCCAGTTGACATTGTCGCCAATTGCGGCCATGGGATTTTATAAAACAGGTGCGTTTATGCTGGCGATGGCCGATGAACGTGAAATCATCTTCCTACAAGAAACAGATTTAGAGACAAAAATGATTCAGAATTATATTTTAGAACTCATCATGATGATGGGGGCTGTGCCGCTTCGCTTTATTACAAGTGGACCATTTGCCATGAGACTCTCGAATATGGTCGATCAGCTCTTAAAACGACTTGGAACGGATATTGTTATCTTGGATGAATTACCAACGATGAACCGTTATTCAAGCCTTGCGAAAATGGATCTTCTATTATCGCAAAATGATATTGATAATCTTCTCTTTTAAGTGAAACGTTGAGAACCCGTGCCCTTAACGTTTCCGCTAGTGTAGGAATTGGAAGGGGGAGAAGCTAAATACTCTCACAGCTTCTCTGTCCATCCATCCTCGAATGTAAAACATAAGAAACAGAGGTCTATTCGAATGAATAGACCTCTGTTTTTACCCAACTGGATATTCTGTATACATTTCTCCAAGACTCTCAAACTCCACTTGATTTTGCAAAAGCTCAATGATGGCTGCTTGGAAAGCTTCGACCTCTTGAACAGGGAGGCTACAGGTGAATTGAACATTATTGAGGAAGACTTTATCGACGATGGGAATATTTTGCGTCTGGCAATAATATTCCACTTTACCAACATGCGCATAATCAAAAGTTAGGGCAAGTTGATCTTCGAGTCGGCATTCGATGATTCCGATGGCTTTCAACCCTTCGCTGACAGCCCCAGAATACGCACGAACGAGTCCTCCAGCGCCTAGCTTCGTTCCGCCGAAGTAACGCGTCACCACGACCGCGACATCCTTTAATTCATTTTTCTTAAGTACTTCTAGCATTGGAACGCCTGCGGTACCACTTGGCTCACCGTCATCCATCGCACGCTGCACTTGGTCGTTTTCCCCAATGAGAAAAGCAGAGCAGTTATGCGTTGCTTTCCAGTGTTCCTTTTTGATGGTTTGGATAAATTCGAGTGCTTCTTCTTC
>JUUF01000114.1 GCA_001058355.1 Carnobacterium maltaromaticum | reverse complement strand
TTTTAAAAATATTTTTAAAATATTCTTGATAATATTAACTGCATTCATCTTTCTGTTTTCTTTAAAAAGTTTTGATGTTTGGTTTCAGGAGTTGGTGACACACCCTTTTGAATTCTTAAATGATCAAATGGAGTTTAATCCGTTCTTTAGAACTTATTTATTCTTTTTTATCGTTGGATTTGGACTTTTTCTATGGGAACGTAAGGAATTTAAAGAAGACCAGGCACTAATTGTCCGTAGAGCAAAAGAAGAAGTCTTAGAATGGCAAAACTTCACCGACGAAGAACTTCCAAACAGCGTGAAAGAATTAAAACAGTATTTATCTGAAAATGATGATGCGTTCAACATCGAAGAGCCGCGTGAACCGGTGATAAAGTCATTATTACGATTTTTTCCTAGAAACGTTTCACAAGAAGATATTAATGAACTACGCCAACAGCTTATAACCATTTTATCTGAACGACAGCAAGATACCTCAAAGTTGCCAAAAGGTGCGCCTTTCAATTTTGTTAGTCTCATACGAATTGTATTGCTGTGCGGGTGCTTGGTGGTCACTTTACCAATCATCTGGGTATTCATTACGTCATACTATGATGCCCTCATCATGCTCGCTTTCTTAGGGATTCCTATAAGTATGCTATTATTTGTGCTATGGTTCTTGTATTTTTAAATTTCTTCTAGCGTTCATGAAAAACGAAAAATAGCTTTTGATAACCTATTTGAAATTGCTCGTGCAGAGATTGCAACGTATAAGGATGTTGCTATAGAGAATGTTCCGGAACAAATCAAGCAACTTCAAAGATTTATTGAAGGGTTAGAGTCGAAATATCATATATCGGGAGACACGAAATGAAATTATTTAGAAAATCGATTAGACAAAGACGATTGACACGGATGCGGGAATTGCTTACAGCTGTGATGACGCAAAATAATAGTGAGAATAAGCTCCCAGATGATGGGAAAATCGCCAGAGGTTTCTTGCTTGTACTAGAGCTTATCATAGTATGTTCGCTACTTGCGAATCCAGATTTGCTTGATTCTAGTGGAGCTTTTATTTTAATGGGGCTTATTTTCCCACCGTTTTTACTTTTTGGGATTTTACTAGGGATGGGTACTTTACTCCTCTTTATAGGGGTCATTTATCTGATTCACTATCTCAGAGTAGAGTCCTATTATCAAGAGTTCGGGATGTTATATGAACTCGCCGAGGAAGAGCTTTCTGTATACAAACAAGATCCAAAGCCTGAAGATGCTGAAAGATTGCAGTACTATATGGAAGAATTGAAGGTAGAAACAGAAGCGACCGAAAAACGGTTCAGTAAATAAAGTTTGGGGAATAAAAGATGAAAAGAAGATTTGAAGAGGAAAGAATACATCGACTACAACAATTGGTCAATGAAGTCTTAGGCCTATCGGACAAGAAAAATCAACAGATTCGAGTACGAGGAACTAGATATATTCCAAAGGTACTCTTTACCATTTTAATGATTGTCGAAATTTATAATCTATGGGGGTTAAATTATAAAGTACGCGGGGTTTTTAATTTCCTACAACGTTGGTACGAGGGAAATCAATACGCTGTGAATGATGCTCTGAAATATGTGCAATATGAACCGTATATTATCGTATTTCTTCCAATAATGATGCTCTTTTTATATTTCTTGCAACTGCACCTTCAAAAACAAGATGTGAGAGAAGTCGTTGCAAGAGCGGATGAAGAGCTCGCAAAATGGGAACAAACTCCATCTGCGGGCATCCCACATGAGGTCAAGGCATTAAAATATCATTTAGAGGAGTTACGATTAGACTACGATTTGTAATAACCCTTGAACGACAGGAGAAATGGGAATGGAATTGAAACAAAAAATTAAGAAACAGGATGTACAGCGATTGCGTAGGTTAATTCAAGCAGTCGCCGATAAAAATGGCGAAGACGCTAAATTACCGATCAGCTTTTTACCGTTTCGTGGCATTGTAATGGCCATTAGTCTCGCTGGATTAGCATACGGAGTAGTGGCTACATTTATGGTTACAATATCTACAATATTCTTCACAGAGCTTACGATGCAGCAGCCGGGGGAAGGGTATCAAAATGGCCTCACCAACAGTATGTTTCTTGACTGGCTCATCATGTTTGCCTTTGTAACCATTGTTCTTTATTGTTGCTACAAATCCGTTTACTGGGAATGGAACAAGCTGGTTGTTCGAGGAAATGAAGAAGTGGCGAC
>JUUF01000011.1 GCA_001058355.1 Carnobacterium maltaromaticum | reverse complement strand
ATAATTACCATATATGATAAATTCACCAACGTAATGTTCCGAAGTGTACCCCCGCCTAATCAGCAGGGGTTAGGAAGCGCACACTCCTTGGAACTCATCCCACCATAACGAAGCTTTTATAAGATGGGCTTAGCATACTTCGCAGCACAGTGATATTTTCAGAAGAACCAAGATAAAAGACCGTAGGCGTTTAGCAAATATAAATTCACTAAGCAGAGATTACGAAGAATCATACG
>JUUF01000113.1 GCA_001058355.1 Carnobacterium maltaromaticum | reverse complement strand
TATCATATATGATAATTTCGTGTTGAAAAAAATAAGGAATCCTACTGGACTCCTTATCTCTTACTTTCTTTTTTAGCCTCAATCTCAATCGTTGGGAAATCTTGACGCAATTTGTCAAAGAATGGCTGTAGATGTGCATCGGTCTCTTCGCCGATATTTTTAATTTGAATCTTCGTACTGCGAACCGCAGCATCTGGATCACTGGTTGAAAATACAAGGTACGACTTCATGAATCTGCCGCCTTCTTCAGGGTAAAAAGTTTTTTCGAAGTGGTGTACGCTCTTCGTTTTGTTTAAATCATAAATCTCTAATCCTTTTACAGTAGAACAGAAGAAGTTTTTATAGATGTATACTCCTAAGGTATCATCGATATAATCGGATTTATTTAATAATGTGGATAAACGTTTGCCTTTCAACTCTGGATGACTTTCCACTAACGCTTCTGTGTTCTTATATCCTGCAAATAAACTGTTGTAGTATGACGCAAATTGATGATGTTTTTCCGCTAAATACACGAGGGCTAGCCCTGGGATGAAGAGGACAAGGGAGAGGATTAGGAAGAGCTTTTGTGTTTCCTTTCCTGGTTTAATCGATACATAGTTTTGATAACGACGTGAAATTGGGGCTTTGATGTATTTTTCCATCGCATCTTGGGTACGATAGCTATAATCCATCACTTTCTTATCGTGAAATTCTGGCTCAACAAAGGTACCCGCAACTTTTTCAGGATGATCTCTTAAGGTATTTTTCTTATCGATTAATTGTTTGGCGGTCTCTTCATCTAATTCTAACCCGATGTATTGTGTCGTTTCGTTTCCATGAGAATCTTTTTCTAAATAAGAGACGATATAAAGCGACCATTTTCCAAAGTCCGAGTTTTGGACGGAGTGCTTGTCGATACCAGTGACCTTTAAGATAGAATCTTCATTTTTTACGATGTCATTGAGGTTAAAATATTTATTTTGCAGTTGTAATAATGGAACGTTTAGTCTTGTTAATGCAAAAACAAGGCAAAGCATAGCCGCCACGATTAAGGCCACCCCGGGATAAAAACGTTTATTATAGCCGCGAACGCGATTTTTGTGCATATGGAAAACTCCTTTTTCTTGTTAGTTCTATGGTAATGGAGATGGGCGGGAAAGGCAAGGGGAGATATTCCAGGGGAATGTGCAAATATTTAGACGCAGTGGTTTATTG
>JUUF01000002.1 GCA_001058355.1 Carnobacterium maltaromaticum | reverse complement strand
GTGTTGGAAAGAGGAATAGGGCTTGGGGACGGCTAGGAGAACAGGGTTAGTGCTGAAAAAGTGCAAAAAGTAAGCCCTCGTCCGATTGGAGAGGGCTTGGGGTTAGTTTGTGTAGTAAAGGTTTGTGCCAGCAAATTGTGGTTCGCAAGTCGCCATCACTCCTAGGCTTCGGAAGGTTTCTTCGTCGGCTTTTTGAAGGATGACGGTGCTGTGTGCTTGTAAGTGGCGCAAGTTTTGTAATTGATTTTTGGCAGCTTCTGCGGCAGGGTTAGTGACTGCTGAGATGCTGAGGGCGATGAGCACTTCTTTGCTATCGAGTGAGCGGCGTTGGTGTTTTAGAACGTCGCTTCCGAGTTGGCCAATCGCATTTAAAATCACAGGTGGTAATAAATGGATGGAGTCACCAATTTCTGCTAATTCTTTAATGCAGTTGAGTAGGCAGGCTGCGCTGGCTGTCATGGTGTCTGATTGTTTTCCTGTAATGATTTTGCCGGTTGGAAGTTGTAAGGCTACTACTGGAACTTTTGCTTGGGCTTCTTTTTCAAGAGCGGCTTTTACAACTGGACGGTCTTGTGGAGAGAGTCCACTTTCTTCCATGATGTACTTGCCACGTTGAGCCGCTTCCAGTGTTCCGATACCGCGTTTGTAATCGCATTGGCCTGCGTAGTAACGGCGGATGATTTCTTGGTTGGAAGCTTCGCGAACGACTTCATCATCAGTGATAGCAAATCCGACACGGTTCACGCCCATATCTGTAGGAGAGTTGTAAGGGATTGGTGCGTCGCCGTAAATCTTCGTCAAAATACGACGGAGAAGCGGGAAGGCTTCGATGTCTCGGTTGTAGTTCACGGTTGTTTCGCCGTATTTTGCAAGGTGGAAGGTATCAATCATGTTGACATCTTCTAAGTCAGCAGTGGCTGCTTCATAGGCCACGTTAACAGGGTGGTTCAATGGTAAATTCCATACAGGGAATGTTTCGAATTTAGAATAGCCGGCACGACGACCACGTTTGGTTTCGTGATAAAGCTGGCTTAAGCATGTGGCTAGTTTTCCGCTGTTGGCACCAGGAGCTGTTACGACGACAAGTGGGCGAGTCGTTTCGATAAATTCATTTGCGCCATATCCTGCGTCACTAACGATGGTTTCAACGTCCATCGGATAGCCTTCTGTGTAGCCGTGCGTATACACTTTAATGCCGCGACGTTCGAGGGAGTTTTTAAATTGTGTTGCGGCAGGTTGGCCTGTATAACGAGTAATGAGGACACTATTGATTTTAAGGTCCCAATAGTGAAGGTCGTCCATTAAGCGAAGAACATCTTGGTCATAAGTAATCCCAAGGTCACTGCGAACTTTATTTTGTTCGATATCACCAGCGTACACGCAGATAATAATCTCTGCTTGGTCGCGTAGGCGGTGAAGTAATTTGATTTTTCCGTCTGGATCGAATCCTGGCAATACGCGCATCGCGTGGAAATCACCGATTAATTTGCCTCCGAACTCTAAGTATAGTTTGTCATATGCGTTTACTCGTTGAAGAATGTATTGACTTTGTTCTTCAAGGTATTTCTCGCTATCGAATCCTAATTTCATAGAACAACCCCCTTAATTTCATTTCAGTAGTATAGCACGAAAAAAGGGGGAATTCTATAGAAAATGACGGCTTTTTGCCCCACAGGAAAAAGAGTTGCAAGCGCCATAATGACAGAGTAGAATAGTAATGGACTCACTCAAAATAACGGAGGATTTTCGTATGAAGAACATGTTGGATTATATCAAAGAGTTTGGGCACGTTTCGTTTGAAGAAAGAGCCTTTTCTGAAATCGACGCATTAGTTTTAACGGAATTAGAGTATTTACCACTTGAAAAAGTTGTTCCAAGCGATGAAAATGGTGAGAATTTTGTCACAGTGAAAGAAATCGCCGAGTATATGCAGGAACATAAACAAGAATTATTCGATGAGAATCCAATGATGATAACAGAGGAGCGGCATGAAGTATCGCAAGTGATTGCGGATGCACCTCGCTTCCAATCGTTGAAATTCTTCGGTGTGGTAAGCGTTTGGGATAAAGATACAACAAAACAATTCGCAGCTGTCACGGTGGAAGTAGAACCTAGTGTCAGACTTGTTGTGTTTAGAGGGACGGATGAAACGCTGATTGGCTGGAAGGAAGACTTCCTAATGACGTATTCACCACTTGTTGCGGCTCAGACGGATGCCAAGGAGTATTTAGCCAAACAAGCCAGTTTATGGGATGGGGACTTAATGATTTCTGGACATTCAAAGGGTGGTAACTTAGCCATTTATGCTGCGGCCACTCAAGCAGAAGACGTGCAACTGCGCATTGTCGATATTTTCTGCTTTGATTCTCCTGGATTGTACCGTTCTGTACTTGAAACAAAAGGGTATCAAAATATAGTGCCATTAGCGATGCGTTATATTCCACAAGATTCACTTGTTGGATTAATGCTAGAATCCGAAGTGCCGTATGTGATTGTTAAAAGTAATGCCACCGGTGCGATGCAACATAGCGCCATGACATGGGAGATTGAAGACGGTCAATTTATTAAGATGGAAAAATTAACCAAAAATAGTCAGTTGAATGATCAAACATTCAAGAAATGGACAGAATCGGTGAGCGATGAAGAACTGGAATTGTTCTGGAATGTGTTCTTTGAACTACTATTTTCTGTTGGAATTGATACGGTGAATGATTTATACGGACAGTTTATGCATTATGTGCAAGAGTTCTTGAAGGCAGCAGGGAATATGGACGAAGAAAAACGTGAATTGTTAACACGTATTGCGTTATTACTCGTTTCAACTCGCTTTGAAGTTTGGAAAGACTCGTTAGATATGTCTGAGTTAGTGCAGTTTGAAATGCCTGAAGTAAAATTGCCAACATGGGATGAACTCATGACGACTTTAAGTTGGAAGAAGAATGGCTTTGAGGTCCATTATCGTGCGACCGAAGAAAACGAAGAGATTCGCGCGTACTATCAACAGCGTCACGAACAAAAGAAACACGAAGAGAAATAAAGTTACAGGATTACTTAGAATCTTCACGGATATCTTTATAATAGCTGTAACGTTGCA
>JUUF01000112.1 GCA_001058355.1 Carnobacterium maltaromaticum | reverse complement strand
TTTTTCTTATAAACATAAGTTACTTGTGACCCAGCTTGTACATCGGCTTCAGTTGGTTTTCCTTGTTTGATATCTTTTCTAATGGTTTCAACTGTTTTGTCATAATCAACATAATTTACAGTTGCGGCCGACGCAGGCGTTGCTACACTAATTCCTAGTGTTACTATTGCTAAAGCGGCTAATAGAACCTTCGTCAATTTCTTCATCGATCCGTCTCCCTCTATTTTTTGTCACAGCTCATCGTACTGTATCTATAT
>JUUF01000111.1 GCA_001058355.1 Carnobacterium maltaromaticum | reverse complement strand
TTCTGCCAACTCTTCTTTCAATGTGGCATCTTTCAAGTACGACTGCACCTTGGCAATCACTTCTTTTTCGCGACTCGCATCTAAAATCGCGATACCATTTTCTTTTTTAATACGAGCGACATCGACAACGACTTGCATGCGGCGTTCAAAGAGCGCTACAATCTCGCGGTCGATAGCATCAATTTCTGCGCGCTGTTTTTCTAACACTCGATTTCCTCCTACTGTTAAATTCCAAAGAAGACGCCTAATGGGTAGCCTACAATAATCGCACTAGCAGCGCTAAGTAGGAATAGGCCTCCTCCGTATACAAAGGCATCTTTTGCATTCGTCCAACCTGAGCCGACCGAAATCGCCACATACGGCATGCTTGGTGGTGTCATAAAGGCAAGACTCGCCATGAATCCAATTAAGCAGGCAATCGTTCCCGCTTGGACGTCGACTGAACCTGTCGCATAGACGGTCGTTAATACGGTTGTGACTACTGATACGGTTACTAAGTTTGAAGAGACATTCGTTTGTAATCCTGCCCAGAGGACGAAGATGATTACGACTAGAATTGGAGCGAGTGTCGCAAACACAGGTACGAGTGAACTTTCAAGAAGTCCAATCACTCCTAATTCCGGTTTTGTAACAAGAGTTCCCATACTTAAAGTGGCGCCTACCAAGAACATACTTGGCCAGTACACACCTTTTTGAAGTCCTTCTTGAATCGATAAGAGTGGTTTCCCGTCAAACGATAGAATCGCCATCACGATGACCCCAATCATCGGTGGAAATGCCATTCCGGCCGTTTTTAGGAAGGCTGCGACGTCTGGTAAGAATCCTCCTACGAGTTCTGGTAACACCCATAATAAGACGACGCCCATGAAGATGAGCACTGTCGCGGTTTCGCGTTTTGATTTGGCAGGAAGTGCTTCAAGCGATTCGAGTGGTTTCATTTCGACATTTGATAAATCCACTCTCCAAATAGTTCTAAGAACAACCCACATCGCGATAAAGAGCACGAGTCCGGCTGGAATTCCGATCATCATATATTGCGCGTTGGAAATAACGATTCCTGTCGCATTCTTATAAAGCGCCATAGCCGTCACAGAGAAGACGTGGTTGATTGGCGTCATCGCTGTACCGATTGCTACTGTTGCAAAAAGTGCGATTAGAAGCACCGAAGCCTCTCTGTCTCCTTTTTTCAACCCGAGAACGGCCATGATTTCCTCGTAAATCGGAAAGACGATCATAAAGAGAATCGTCGGCGAAATAAAGAGACTGATGGCGAGAACGCTGGCGTAAAAGGCCCCGATAAAATGCCATGGAGACTTTCCTGCAAAGGAGCTGCCGAGTGCACGCGCGACGAAACGTCTAAGTGCAGGCGTTTGCTCGAGGGCGTATGTCATTAAGAATGTAAATAATAGGAAGACAAAGGTTGTATTCCCAAACGACAAATTAAAAATCTGTCCGTAGTTGACGCCTGGAAGCATCCCGATTCCTAACATCACATAGCAGAGAACGCTTGGCCAGTCCGTTGCGACAAAGAGCCACAGTAGTAGACTGCTAAAGAAGATGGAGAGGATGGAGATGGTTGGTGCTTCAAGCCCAAATAATGATTGTTGTGTAATGGTTAAAAATCCGCTCGTTCCCATGAGAACAGCGCTGAGTGCAACGATGGATAGTTGCAACTTGGTCCATGTTTTTCCTTTCATTGGTTCACCTCATTCTTATCTATCCTACCTCATTTTTTAGCAGATTGCTATTGGAAATAAAGAGTTTCCGCAAATTTCTAAGCAGTTTTCTACTATTATATAGCAGAAATTTTCCTCAAAACAAAAAGCCGGGCACGAAGCCCGACTCTGGATTAATGTTCTAATTTTAAGGTTTGTGCTAAACGTTTGTACATTAACATCGCAAGTACGCTATTTAGGCCGAACTTCACGATATTAAATGGAAGTAATGCGAATGCCATTAATGATCCTAAGTCTGTTACCAATGGGTTTAATGCATGTGCTGCAGCAACGATTTTTTCCATTGGGAAGTTCATCGCTGTTGCATAAAGTGGGAACATCACGAAGTAGTTCGCTGTCAGTAACACCACTGTTGCAGAAATCGTACCGATGACTAAACTAATCACTGCTGATTTGAAATTACGGCGACGTTGATAGTAAAGCACTGCTGGTAACATAAAGCTTAAGCTACCGATTAAGTTTACTGTTTCTCCGATTCCAAAAGTCATTGACCCGTTATAGAAGAAGTTTAACAACACTTTGATGAGCGCAATCAAGCTTCCGTGCAATGGTCCAAGAAGATATCCACCCAGTAATACTGGTAAATCCGAGAAGTCGAGCTTCACGAATGTTGGGATAAACGGTACGTTGAACGATAATAGCATTAATACGGTACTAATCGCACCAAAGACTCCTACTAGAACAATTTTTTTAGCCGATGTTCTGTTCGACTTTTTTACATTTGTACTCATGGTACGTCCTCCTTCATAGGGCGAAGGAAATTGCACTGTTTCTCAGTTTCAAAGAAAAAAGCAGCATTGAAATGGACCTTTCAATACTGCTCATCAAATAGACTTGTTGAAATAGTGCCATTTTCTCACATCTAGACTATACTATCGGTTCTGGAATTGCACCAGATCATGCCAATCGGCTCGTGGACTATACCACCGGTCAGGAATTTCACCTTGCCCCGAAAATGTTATTTATGTTTGTATTGTAGCACCTCGCCGCCACTTAGGCAATCTCTCTGCCTCAAAAAGCTGTTTTTATGCTATTTCTCCAATAAAAAAACTTGGATGACGTTTATCATCATCCAAGTCCTGCTATTTGATTGATAAAATTATTTCTTTTCTTCTTTTTGCTCAACAAATCCAAGGCGTTCAATGTTTTCTTTAGATGCTGAAAAACTTACTTTGCCATCTTTCTTAATCAGTGCAACATCCATTGTTTCATATAAACTTGGCGCTTTTGCACGACTTTCTGAGTCATCCAATTTGAACTTCTTCATGTCTATTTCAACAGTAAATGCTATTTCTTTTTCACCATCTACGGAAGTAACTTTTACGCCCTCTGTAGCTTTCATTTGATTCACGATTTCATCTCTTCTTTGACGTGCTGCTGTTGCATATTCTGGAACACCTGATAAACGTACTACAATATCAGTTGTTAGAGATAAAACTGTGTCATTCTCTTTGTCATATACATATGTATAAGTGACCTTCGAATTTTCTGTTTGCAAAACAAATGATGCTTTACTTTCTGAACGGCATCCTAGTAATACAAACAATGCCCCTAGTAGTACAATACATAACTTCAATATTTTCTTCATGACAGCACTCCCTTTATTTCACTTCTTTAAACTCGTATTCTAAAATAGCGTCTTTAGATAATTGGTAGCTAACCATATTATCCTTTCTTTTCAAAGCTGCATTAACGGTGTTATAGAGTGTTGGCGCCTTCTTGCGGCTTGCTGCATCATCGAACTTAAATTTATTAACGTCGACTTCAATCGTTAGCGTAATGTAGTTAATATCGTCCTTCTTAGTGTATGTAACACCTTCAATTCCTTCCATCTCCGATACAATCTCGTCTCGCTGACTACGAACGGCTTCTGTGTACCGTTCATCTTTGGTGATATCGTAAATGATTTCCATAGTTAGTTTAGAAACTGAATCTTTTTCTTT
>JUUF01000110.1 GCA_001058355.1 Carnobacterium maltaromaticum | reverse complement strand
GTACCTGTATTTGGTAATTCGTCTTCTCCCGCTTTTGCTGGTGCTGCTTGTGCAACAGGCGCTGGAGATGGATCTTTAGCTTCTTTTGCTGGTTCTTGTTCTGCTTTAGCAGCAAGAGGTGTTGCTAACACACGTGACTCAGTTGCTTCGGCATTTGTTTCAGGTGTTACAACTTTGTCTTCAACAACATTTGATTCTGCTGTT
Organism: Carnobacterium maltaromaticum; assembly: GCA_001058355.1. GTDB lineage: Bacteria > Bacillota > Bacilli > Lactobacillales > Aerococcaceae > Granulicatella. Next base: position 232 of record JUUF01000110.1, on the reverse strand, counting down.
GCTACTTTGTCTTCAACGGCATTTGTTAAAACAGCTACTGGTGCAGGAACTTCACTTGTTGCTACAACATCTGCAACTGTAGTTCGAACCTCTGCCTCAGGAGTTGGTGTTGGTTGTTCAGTTGTATCTAGAAGAGCTCTTCTTCTACGAACACGACTTCTTGGGGCTTCTGTTGAAGTTGTTGGAGCCTCTGTCACAGTTGTTGCTGTAGTAGTTGTTGGAGCCTCTGTTG
>JUUF01000109.1 GCA_001058355.1 Carnobacterium maltaromaticum | reverse complement strand
CGAACCGGTGCCCTATTACCGCTATTATGAAGAAATCCCATGGCCAAAGAGCGAGCCTCCTTCGATCTTTAAAAGTACAGAAAAGTGGATTTGTTCATGGTATGTGTTCACAGCAGTGGGGATATCATGTATACTAGAACAGGTGATTATTTTGGAAAAACAAAATTTTATTACGACGGGGCACATTAATCGGGTGATTTTAACGATTGCGACTCCGTTAATGATTAATAATTTAATTCGAACTTTATACAATTTGACAGACGGGTTATATGTGGCGCAACTTTCTGCAGAAGACTTTGCGGCAACCGCGTTTATTTGGCCGCTGAATTTCTTATTTATTTCGCTTGGAATGGGGATTAGTGTCGGAGCGACGGCGCTTGTTGCTCAGTATTTTGGAGCAGGAAAATATAGAGATGCGAAGCGTTATGCAGGGAATGCGATGGTATTAACGTATTTCTTTGGGTTTGTGCTGTCCGTACTTGGATATTTCCTTGCACCTCTATTCGTGAAGTGGATGGGAGCAGAGGGGACCTTCTTGGCAAAATCTGTAGCATACTTGAAGATTAACTTTATTGGGTTGTTCTTTGATTTCTGCTACTTCGGATATCAGTCCTTGCTAAATGCGCAAGGGAGAACGCGTACGATTACGATGATCAGTGCGGCTTCTTCGATTGCTAACGTTATTCTAGATCCAATCTTCATTTTTGCGACGATTCCTTTTGTCGGCCTCACTGGGTTGAACTGGGGAATTGAGGGGGCAGGATGGGCGACTGTTATTGCAAAAGTACTCTTATTAGCGCTTGCCATTCGTGCCGTTCGCAAGGAGTCAGATATTCAAATCTACTTAAGACATGTCAAAATTGACAAAGAAGTGATGAAAGAAATTCTTAAAGTCGCATGGCCATCTGCCTTCGGGTATGGTGGGGCGGCGTTAGGTTTCACCGTCTTAAATGGATTGATCCAGTCATATGGAACGTCGGTACTCGCTGCGTATTCGATGGTAAACCGTATTTCGGATTTACTAACGCAACCACAGATGGGAATCGGTGCGGCGTTAACAGCCATCATCGGGCAAAACATGGGTGCGGGGCTTTATGACCGTGCGCATGCCATCTTTAGACGAGCGCTACTATGGGTGCTCATGATTTCAACAGTTGGCTGTATCATCGTCTTCTTTTTCCAGTCTCCGATTCTTGGAGTCTTCATTAAAGATAGAAGCGATGCCGTTCTTTGGGCAAATGCCGTTGAGTATTTGAACTATACCGCCTTTATCATTTTCTTTATGGGAATGTTCTCGGCATACAATGGATTCTTCCAAGGATGTGGCGTGACGAAATACTCGATGAATATGTCAGTTGGACGTTTATGGGTATTACGCCTGCCAATTATTTGGGTGCTTGGAGCCTTTACAGCACTCGGGGCAACCGGTGTATGGATTGCCATGTTATTATCAAACGCGTTAACCGTTCTTTATGGACATATCGTCTATAAGACAAAAGATTGGAGCGCGTTGCATTATGCGAAAGGAGAGCAATCGTGATTAAAGATTTTATTCATTATTACAAACCGTATAAAAAATTATTCTTACTCGATTTTACTTGTGCGGTCATCGTGGCCATTCTCGAACTTGCCTTTCCAGTAATGGTGAGAAGTGTCATCGATAACATCGTGCCGTCTCAAAACTTACAACAAATTATACTCGTGGGGTCAGGGCTACTTGCGCTATATGCCTTCTCGACAACTTTGAACTTTATCGTGGTTTACATGGGGCATATTTTAGGGATTAACATTGAAACGGATATGCGTCGTGAGTTATTTGCGAAGGTTCAAAAACAATCTTTCTCGTTTTTTGACAATATGAAAATCGGGGAATTGATGAGCCGCTTGTCGAGTGATTTATTCGACATTAGTGAGTTGGCGCACCACGGACCTGAAGAATTCTTTATTGCCGTGATGACGTTAATCGGTTCGTTTGTGTTGATGTATCAAGTGCATCCAACGCTGGCGTTATTGACGATTTTCTTCGTACCGATTATTGCGGTCGCGCTGGCGGTATTTAATCGCCGCATGTCTCGTATCAATCGAAATATCTACAAAGGGTTAGCCAACTATACGGCAGGCTTGGAAAATGTACTGAGCGGAATGCGTGTGGTGAAGGCCTTTGCCAACGAAAGTCATGAGCAACAACTCTTCGAAGACCTCATTCAAGAGTATCGCTCGAATAAAATTGCGTTCTATCGCACGATGGGGACAAGCAGCAGTTTCAATTACTTATTAATGCGCAGTATTAATCTCTTCAGCCTAATCGTAGGGGCGTACTTCACGGTCATTGGTGATCTAACAGCTGGAGAATTAGTCGGCTACATCTTACTGTCCAATGTGTTCGTGGGACCGATTAATAAAATGAATTCTATGATTGAATTGTATCCAAAAGGGTTTGCAGGCTTCCGTCGTTTCAAAGAATTAATGAATGTCGAAATTGATATTGAAGACGCACCCGATGCCATTCCTGCACCTGCTTTTGAAGGACGAGTGGAATATAAAAATGTCGGTTTTGGATATGAGGAAGATAAGAAAGTGTTGGAACATATCAACTTGACGGTAGAACCAGGTCAAACGGTTGCCTTCGTTGGACCAAGTGGGGTTGGGAAGACAACGCTCGTGAACTTATTGCCTCGCTTCTATGATTTAAAAGAAGGGGAAATCTTGGTTGATGGAACCAACATCAATCGTTTCACCTTACAGTCTCTTCGCCGACAAATCGGTATCGTGCAACAAGATGTGTTCCTCTTTAATGGAACGATTCGCGAGAATGTATTGTACGGTAGACTCGATGCGACAGATGAGGAAGTAGATCGTGCCATCGAGCAAGCGAAACTGAAAGAAGTCATTGAAGATTTAGAAGATGGCGTGGATACACATATCGGAGAACGCGGTGTGAAATTGTCAGGCGGACAAAAACAACGCCTCTCAATTGCTCGTATTTTCTTGAAGAATCCTTCTATTTTAATCTTGGACGAAGCAACGAGCGCGCTCGATACGCAAACCGAGAAGTTTATTCAACAATCGTTTGACGAGTTGGCAGAAGGTAGAACGACCTTTATTATTGCTCACCGTCTTGCTACGATTAAAAATGCAGACCGTATTATTGTCGTTACAGAAGATGGACTGACAGAAGACGGTACGCATGAAGAATTGCTCGCCAAAAACGGTGCATATGCGGCTTTATACAAAGCGCAATTTAAATAGTAGAAAAATGCGGAGTAGGAATTCGTTTCTTGCTCCGTATTTCTTTTGGCTTTTTTTGAATTTATCGCAAACTATGATACAATGACCCAGAGAAAACTTAAGGAGAACGTTGATGAGTATTTTAAATGTAGAAAAATTAACACACGGCTTCGGCGAAAGAGCCATCTTCAATGATGTGAGCTTCCGTCTATTAAAAGGGGAACATATCGGACTCGTTGGAGCAAATGGTGAAGGAAAATCCACCTTCATGAATATCGTGACAGGTCAATTACAACCCGACGAAGGAAAAATCGAGTGGTCTAAAAATGTAAAAGTGGGATACTTGGACCAACATACCGTCCTTGAACCAGGAATGACGGTTCGCAGTGTTCTTCAAAAAGCCTTCGACGATTTATTTGTAGCTGAAGCGCGTATCAATGAATTGTATATGGCGATGGGAGACGCAAACGAAGACGAAATGAACGCAATGCTGGAAGAAGTGGGCGAGTTGCAAGAGCGATTAGATAGCCACGACTTCTATATTCTTGATGCCAAAATCGATGAAGTAGCGCGTGCATTAGGCGTTGCAGCCTTTGGGATGGATAGCGACGTAAGTGAACTCAGTGGTGGGCAACGTACAAAAGTGTTACTGGCAAAACTATTATTAGAAAAACCAGATATTTTATTACTCGACGAGCCGACAAACTACTTAGACGCAGAACATATCGAATGGTTGAAACGCTACTTACAAGAATACGAAAATGCATTTATTCTGATTTCGCATGATATTCCATTCTTAAACAGCGTCGTCAACTTAATTTACCATATGGACAATCAAGAGTTAAACCGTTATGTTGGGGACTATGATCAGTTCCAAGAAGTGTATGCGATGAAGAAATCTCAACTAGAAGCGGCGTATAACCGTCAACAAAAAGAGATTGCGGACTTGAAGGACTTCGTAAACCGTAATAAGGCGCGTGTGGCTACACGTAATATGGCGATGTCTCGTCAGAAGAAACTCGATAAGATGGAAGTCATCGAATTAGCTAGCGAGAAGCCGAAACCAAAATTCGAGTTCAAGACTTCGCGTGCTCCAGGCCGTTACATCTTCCAAGCCGAAGACTTAGTGATTGGATATGATCGCCCATTAACACGACATGTGAATCTTGAAATGGAACGTGGCCAAAAAATTGCGATTGTAGGGGCGAATGGTATCGGGAAAACGACACTACTCAAGAGCTTATTAGGGATTATTAAGCCGTTGAATGGGAAAGTAACGCGTGGGGACTATATTGACCTTGGATATTTCGAACAAGAAACACCAAAAGGCAATCGTAAGACAGCCCTAGAAGAAATCTGGGATACCTTCCCATCGATGACGCAACCAGAAGTACGTGCTGCGCTCGCTCGATGTGGCTTAACAAGTAAACATATCGAGAGTCAAGTGCAAGTACTCAGTGGGGGAGAACAAGCAAAGGTGCGCTTCTGTAAGTTGATGAATGAAGAATCAAACGTGCTCGTACTCGACGAACCAACGAACCA
>JUUF01000108.1 GCA_001058355.1 Carnobacterium maltaromaticum | reverse complement strand
TTGAGCTTTACAAAGAATGAAAGTACGGGTACTTATAATTTAAGAATTAAACTTAACAAGGATGAAAAAAAAGAAACTATTTTAGTGCTCAATAATCTTAATATTTTAGAAAAATCGGAAGGGAAAATGTCGTTAGACCCGCTTGAAAAATTCGAGGATATTAGAAGACCAAATATAATTAATGATAAACTCGGAGATTTAAATATAAAGATAACATATATCGGTGGGAAATAATGCACTCGGGAGGATACATAGGGATGAAAAAGTTATTAG
>JUUF01000107.1 GCA_001058355.1 Carnobacterium maltaromaticum | reverse complement strand
GAAGCAAAAGAAAAATTTATCCATAATCTGAAGCTAACAGTTTTTATAAATAAAACGTCTGTAGAAAATGGAGAAGTTCCTGAATACTCTTCTCCATTATGGGAGAAAATCGATGATTGATATTGAGAATATGAAATATATAGTTGAACAAGAAATTAAAAAACGTCATTTCGAGAGCTTACAGTATGTTTTGTTTGATGAAAACAAACGGTTACCATGGGCGTTTCACTTATTCTATAGAGATGGAAAGTTTATGATTAACAGTCGAGATGGCAGATCCTATGTAATTGGGAATACAGTTGAATTTAACAGTTTTGAGGAAGCCAAGGCGGACTTTATAAACACGTTAGAAAACTATGTTGAAATGAATATACAAGGCAAAGAGTTAGGATTTACACCTGAATATCCTTCGCCGCTATGGGATGAGAATGGAAAATGATGCAGCCGGGAGGACGTTAAGGGATGAAAAAGTTATTAG
>JUUF01000106.1 GCA_001058355.1 Carnobacterium maltaromaticum | reverse complement strand
CCGTAATTGCGTAATTTCTTCTTCACTAATCCTTTTTCCCAAGTCTGTTCCTCCCTAAAACCCGAATCTCTTCTTATAATCCTCAATCAGAAACTCCGCGTCTTCGATATCCTCTTCTAAATCGTCGCGTCCAGCTGCTTTAAGCGTTGCAATCGCACGTTCGGCTATTGGTATCAGTTCGCCAAGTTTACGTGTCAGTACTTTTTTAGACCAGATTCGGTACAGAAGAAAAAAGAATCCTAAAAACAAGTACAAAGAAACAAATGGTAAGAGTAGAAAAATCACATTCCCTTCTCCGGCAATCTTGTTTACCATAAACTCAAGTGGTCTCGATAAAATCCCCGTACGCATCACTATGATGAATAAAAACATCCCCGCAATCATTTTGATGGTTGCCGTTTTGTCAACTAGTTCCGGCAATTCATCATCCATTCCCGCCTCTTTCATTAAGTAGCTTGTCAACTCTCGGAAGTTCACTAACATTTTTTTCGTCGCAACGTCTTTCAATAGAAGTCTAAACATGATTTTCTCCTTCCAGGATAATTCCTTTTTGTGCTAAATTTTCAATACATTCTTTGTAATACGCATCATCGTGCTCTTTGTATAACGGACTCGCCCACGCACACTCATCCACTTCGGTATACGGCGGGCAAATCTTTCCACGATACGAAGCCTCTTTCCACTGCGGCGTCACATTGTAGCCACGGCGCTCCATTTCATCCATAATCAACGTATGGTACTGATACAACACATACGGGCTATAAGTAAACACATAGTCCACCGTCGCATGCTTCTTGCCCCAACCATTGCCCCTGAGCGCACAACATTCGCGGTGCTGCCCCAACAGTTGCGGACGCGGAAGATGCCCAATCAAGTCCTCATGCCATAATCTCATCCCAGGCCTCCTATAATCCGTATCGCTCGGTGTATTCGTTGATGACCACTTCTGCGTCAACCACGTCATCTAAATTGTCATAGTCATATTCTTTTAAAACGGCCACCGCACGTTTGGCAATCGCCATCAACTCCTGTAAGTCCCGTTTTCTCTGCGGTTGTTTCCATAACTCATCTAGCCCATTTAAAATCGGAAGGTAAACAAAGAGAAACGCTAACGGCCAAAACGAAAGAAGTGGAAATTGATCAATCAGCGGTTGCGTCACACTTTTGAGCCAATCACTAGAAGAAAGCCATAATATGAAAATTAATCCTAGAATTGACGGAACCCAAGGCACACTTTCATCCTCTTCAGGCACCACTTCATCGGTCCCCGCCATTTTCACGAGCGTCTTCGTCAACTCACGAAAACTATTCACTCGCTCTTTTGAAATAAAATTTCTAAACAGTTGATCCATTCTTTACCTCTAAACAATTACTTTATTCCCATATTATACCATTTCTTGCGCCCCCCGCCTATTCCCTCACGAATTTATGCGATTGTTAAGAAATGCACCACACCCCCTCGAAACGCACTCTCTCCCGTGCCATCGAAAAAATAAAATCTATTGATTCAA
>JUUF01000105.1 GCA_001058355.1 Carnobacterium maltaromaticum | reverse complement strand
AAAGAAATCGTGAAAGAGTTTATTCGTGAAACGATTAAAGATATGGCAAGCCACGGCTGCTCATTAATTCGTTTGGATGCATTTGCTTATGCAGTGAAGAAACTTGATACAAACGACTTCTTCGTAGAACCAGATATTTGGGACTTACTCAATGAAGTGCGTGACGAAGCAGCGAAATACCAAGTAGAATTGCTTCCTGAAATCCATGAGCACTATTCAATTCAAATGAAGATTGCTGATCATGATTACTTCGTATATGACTTTGCATTACCAATGGTAGTCTTATATTCACTATACTCAGGTAAATCAAATCGTTTAGCAAACTGGTTACAAATGAGTCCAATGAAGCAATTCACAACACTCGATACGCATGACGGAATCGGTGTCGTGGATGCTAGAGACTTATTAACCGATGAAGAGCTAGATTACACTTCAAACAAATTATATGAAGTAGGTGCTAACGTAAAACGTATCTACTCAAGTGAAAAATACAATAACTTAGATATCTATCAAATCAACAGCACATACTACAGTGCTTTAGGAAATGATGATGCAAGTTACTTATTATCACGTGTATTACAATGCTTTGCACCTGGTATTCCGCAAGTATATTATGTTGGATTACTTGCTGGGGAAAATGACATCGAGTTATTAGAATCTTCAAAAGAAGGACGTAACATCAACCGTCATTACTACACATTAGAAGAAATCGACCGTGAAGTAGAACGTCCAGTCGTGAAAAAACTAATCAACTTATTACGCTTCAGAAATACATCCAAAGCGTTTGATTTAGAAGGTTCTTTTGAAGTAGAAACTCCAACAGAGAACACAATCGTAATCACACGTAAAGATGCTTCAAACAGTGTAGAAGCACGTCTTGAAGCAAACCTAGAAACAAAAGAGTTTACAATCACAGAACAAGGGACTGTTGTTACTCTTTAATTTCTTCATTCGTAAATAACAATAATAAGATGAGTGAGTTACTTCTCTATAAATGAGAACAACTCACTCGTTTTTGTTTACAAAAAAATAGTACTTAAAGTACAGATATGGTAAAATGACTCTGTATGACAAACTTTGTATCTTCTAGAGTCATCTTACTTTAGAAATAAAAGTGCTCGAACACTTCGAACATTTTTATTTCTAAAAGTAGGTCTGGAAGATACGCAAATAAGAGAAAAGGAGATTAGTTATGTCAGAAAAGAAAGTTTTTAGCTACAACTGGGGCGGACGTCAATTAACAGTTGAAATCGGCCAATTAGCAAAACAAGCCAATGGTGCTGTTTTAGTACGCTACGGTGATACGGTTGTTTTAACAGCAGCTGTTGGTACAAAACAAGCAAAAGATACAGATTTCTTCCCGTTAACGGTTAACTACGAAGAAAAAATGTATGCAGCAGGTAAAATTCCTGGAGGCTTCATCAAACGTGAAGGTCGTCCAAGTGAACATGCGACTCTTACAGCGCGTTTAATCGACCGTCCAATCCGTCCAATGTTTGCGGAAGGCTTCCGTAACGAAGTACAAATCACAAATACTGTAATGTCAGTAGATCCTAACTGCCCACCAGAAATGGCAGCAATGTTTGGTTCTTCATTAGCATTATGTATTTCAGATATTCCATTCGATGGACCAATCGCTGGGGTAGACGTAGGTCGTGTCAACGGTGAATACGTGATTAACCCAACAACTGAACAAAAAGAAAACTCAGATATCGAATTATCTGTAGCTGGTACTGCAACGGCCATCAACATGGTAGAAAGTTCAGCTAAAGAAGTGAACGAAGAAGACATGCTTGGTGCATTATTATTCGGTCACGAAGAAATCAAAAAATTAGTAGCTTTCCAAGAAGAAATCGTTCGCGAAGTTGGTAAAGAAAAAATGGAAGTGACTTTGCTTTCATTCGATCCAGCTATCGAAGCACAAGTAAAAGATTTATTCAGCGAAGCGATGGTTCACGCGATTCAAACAGAAGAAAAATTAGCGCGTGAAGCCAACATCGAAAAAGTAAAAGAAACAGCTATCGAGCATTTCGAAGCAGTGTTAGAAGAAAATGACGAAAAGGCAGGCCTTCTAAAACAAGTTTCTCAATTAGTCGATAACTTAGAAAAAGACGAAGTACGTCGTTTAATCACTGAAGAAAAAGTACGTCCTGATGGTCGTAAGATTGACGAAATTCGTCCATTATCTTCAGAAATTGACTTATTACCACGTGTTCACGGTTCTGGTTTATTCACTCGTGGACAAACGCAAGCATTAACTTCAGCAACCCTTGCACCTCTTGGAGAATACCAAGTGATTGATGGCTTAGGAATCGAAGAAGGGAAACGATTCATTCACCACTACAACTTCCCACAATTCTCTGTAGGTTCAGTTGGTCGTGCTGGTAGCCCAGGCCGTCGTGAAATTGGTCACGGTGCGTTAGGGGAACGTGCATTGAAACAAGTGATTCCAAGTCCAGAAGACTTCCCTTACACAATCCGTCTTGTATCAGAAGTATTAGAATCAAACGGTTCTTCTTCTCAAGCAAGTATTTGTGCGGGAACATTAGCATTGATGGCTGCTGGTGTGCCAATTAAAGCACCTGTAGCAGGTATCGCGATGGGTCTTATTTCAGACGGTACAAACTACACAGTCCTAACAGATATCCAAGGGTTAGAAGACCACTTAGGAGATATGGACTTTAAAGTAGCCGGAACAAAAGACGGAATTACAGCTCTTCAAATGGATATTAAGATTCAAGGAATTACAGAACAAATCTTACGTGAAGCTTTAACACAAGCGAAGAAAGCACGTTTTGAAATTCTTGAAGAATTAACATCAACTATTGCTGAACCTCGTAAAGAGTTAAGCCCATATGCACCTAAGATTGAAATGATTTCTATCCACCCTGATAAGATTAAAGTCGTTATCGGACGTGGTGGGGAAACAATCAACTCTATCATCGACGAAACAGGCGTTAAAATCGATATCGACCAAGAAGGTCACGTATCAATCGCTTCTACAGATGCTGCTATGATTCAACGTGCAAAAGAAATCATCGAAGATTTAACACGTGAAATCGAAGTAGGTCAAGTGTACGAAGGAACTGTACGCCGTATCGAAAAATTCGGTGCATTCGTAGAAATCGCTAAAGGAAAAGATGGATTAGTTCACATTTCTGAATTAGCACACGAACGCGTTGGTAAAGTAGAAGATGTACTTGCACTAGGCGACAAAGTGACTGTTAAAGTTATCGAAATCGACGGACAAGGACGTATCAACTTATCACGTAAAGCATTATTACCAAAAGAAGATAAAGAATAATCTTTCAATTCTAGCCTCTGCATTTTGCAGGGGCTTTTTTGTTTCTTCAAAAAGTACAGCAATAGAGCACTTCATGGATTCTTTGATATTCGCAAAAAAACGACAAATATGATATTCTTATAGAGTATATAGGGTGGTGGAATCTGCCCAAAAGAATCAATTTAAATAATAGAAAATGAGAGGTAAACCATGAGTTCAATTAAAATCATCGCACTTGGTGGTGTGAGAGAAAACGGTAAAAGTTTATATGCCGTTGAAGTGGAAGAAGAGATCTTCGTTTTAGATTGCGGTCTTGTCTATCCAGAAGATGAACTATTAGGGATTGATGTTGTCATTCCTGATTTCACATACTTAGAAGAAAATAAAGATCGTATCGCAGGGGTATTCTTAACGCACGGGCATGCCGATGCAGTAGGCGCGTTGCCATATTTCTTACAAAACATTGATGCACCGGTATTCGGTTCAAAACTAACGATTGCTCTTGCAAAATACTATGTTGACTCTTCAAATGTTGTTAAAGGCTTTGACGACTATCATGAAGTAACAGAAAATACAGAAATTGATTTTCCAACAGCAACAGTGAAGTTCTTTAAAACAACGCACACAATTCCAGATTCATTAGCGATTGTGATTAAGACAAGCGAAGGGAATATTGTGTACACTGGGGACTTCAAGTTCGACCAAAGTGCTGCAGTGGAATATCAAACAAACTTTGGACGTATCGCAGACGTTGGTGAAGACTATGTACTAGCGCTTCTAAGTGATTCGAGTGATGCAGAAAGCACTGTCGAAAATGTCAGCGACCGTAAAGTGGCTGAAACGATGTTGGAAACATTCCTCAATGCAGAAGGCCGTATTATCGTTGCCTGCGTTGCAAGTAATATTTTACGTATTCAACAAGTCATTAATGCAGCTTACGAATCAGGACGCAAGATTTTCCTAACAGGATCTGAGCTTGAAGAAATCGTCAATATCGCATTAAGCTTGAATAAATTAACGGTTCCAGATAAAGAGCTAATCGTGAACTTCAATCAAATGAAGAAATTAGCCGATGATGAATTAGTCATCCTTGAAACTGGAAATGCTGGAGAGCCAATTAAAGCCTTGCAAAAGATGGCACTTGGCCGTCACCGTCAAGTGAACTTACACGAAGGCGACTTAGTGTATATCGCAACAACTCCATCTGTGGCAATGGAAACACAAATTGCACGTACGAAAGATTTAATCTACCGTGCCGATGCTGAAGTATTCGAAATGGCCAATAGCAAAAAATCAAGTGGGCATGCAACTCCAAACGACTTGAAACTGATGATGAACTTACTTCAACCAACATTCTTTATCCCAGTTCAAGGAGAGTATCGTAGCCTCTTAGCGCATGCGGAACTCGCCAATGAATTAGGAATTCC
>JUUF01000104.1 GCA_001058355.1 Carnobacterium maltaromaticum | reverse complement strand
TACTCTCTGTATTCTTTTCGGTACTTGAAAAAGTAAAACGCCTTTATAAAATTTTTAAGTGCTATTCTTCCTGAGAAAAATATAAGAGTTATGAAAAGTAAGAACATCCAACCAGATAAGAAACTCATCAATCCAGGATTTTCTTTACTAAATTCACCAAAATTAAAAGTCCATCGATTTAAAATAGATAATCCTAATAATATTCCACCATATCTTTTTA
>JUUF01000010.1 GCA_001058355.1 Carnobacterium maltaromaticum | reverse complement strand
CGTTGTTGTTCCCCACCAGAAAGTTCGCTTGGAAGGCGTTTGGCGTAATCGTCTGCAGGAAGGCCTACCTTGTCGAGTAGTTCCTTTGTTTTTGCAGCAATTTGTTCCTTCTTCCACCCTTTCATTTCAGGGATGAGCGCGATATTTTCCGCCACCGTTAAGTTTGGAAACAGCGCGATTTGTTGAAGGACATAGCCCGTCTCTAAGCGCAATTTTCGTTGATTATGTTCTTTGATTCGTTTTTCATTTAAATAAATATTTCCATCAGTCGGTTCTATCAACTGGTTAATCATCTTCAACATGGTTGTTTTCCCTGAACCGGATGGCCCCACTAACACCATAAATTCGCCGTCGTTAATGGTTAAGTTCACGTCTTTTAAAACGATTTTCTCATCATAACGTAAGGCGACATTTTTATATTCAATCATACTAACCCTTCTTTATTTAATTGATTTATACTCCGCTTTTACTCCCTTTTGTACAGCGGGACGTTGGGCAATTCGGTCAGCCCATTCATTTAAATGTTTGTAGCTTTGTGCATCTAAGAATTCTGCAGAATTTTGATACAAGTGTCCTTGAACGAGTCGGCCATACCATGACCAGATAGCGATATCAGCAATCGTATATTCGTCTCCTGCGATATATGGGCGTTTGGCTAACTCTTGGTCGAGTAAGTCTAATTGGCGTTTTGCTTCCATAGTGAAACGGTTAATGGCATACTCGATTTTCTCTGGTGCGTAGTTGAAGAAGTGTCCAAATCCGCCTCCTAAGAATGGTGCTGCTCCAGTTTGCCAAAAGAGCCAGTTTAAGACTTCTGTACGTTTAGCTGTGTCTTCTGGAAGGAATTTTCCAAATTTTTCTGCTAAATATAACAAGATATTCGCTGACTCAAAGACGCGAATTGGTTCATCTCCTGAACGGTCTAAGAGTGCTGGAATCTTCGAGTTCGGGTTAATCGCTACAAAGTCGCTACCGAATTGATCCCCATCCATAATCGTAATTTTGAATAAATCATAGGCTGCCTTGTCAACGCCTGCTTCGAGTAATTCTTCCAGCATAATCGTCACCTTAATGCCGTTTGGTGTCCCTAGCGAATACACTTGTAAGTCTGTTTCTCCAACAGGCAATGTTTGTTCAAAACGAGCCCCTGCTGTTGGACGGTTAATTCCTGAGAATTTCCCTTGGTTGGAATCAGCTGCGCTCCAAACGCGTGGTAATTGATATTCTGTCATATGGTTTCCCCCTTTAGTCTCTTTAGAATTATTTTAACATGACACTTCCATTCTCTTTGAAACATCTGCTTACGAATAATTTCTCAAGCAGAAACTTTTGTAAACTAATTTTTTAATGTTAGACTTAATAGTATAAACAACAAAGGAGGTCTTCAAATGTCATTAGAAGATAAATTACAACAAGCAACAGGTGCTGCTAAAGAAGTAGCGGGTAAAGTTACAGGCGATAAAAGCCTTGAAGCAGAAGGTGCTGTTGAAAAAGGTTTAGGCAAAGCAAAAGAAGTAATTGATAATGTGAAAGAAAGCGTTGAAGGCGCAGTAGAAGGCATTAAAAATACTTTCAACAAATAATTGAGCCTAACGAATAAGAGCCGCTACATATCATTGTAGCGACTCTTTTTTCTTTATAAAATATACTCCGCCAGTAAGCGTTCAAATTCGCGGATATTGATGCCGCGTTTCAATTCAATCTTAATATGGCCTGCTCTGGTCCATAATTCCACTTCTGCCGTGTAATCGAGGATTCCTGCATTTTCAGTAGACCACATATTCACTGCGCTATATGGCAATGAATACATCTCGACTTTCGTTCCCGTGAGTCCTTGGACGTCTTTTACAATCAAGCGTTTATTCGTGAATACTGCCACATCTCGTACAGTTTTAAAGGCGCGGTCTGCCACCTCTCCTGTCACAAGAATTTCTTCGATATCGCGTGGTATATCCACTTCTCGGTAGAAGACCCATTTGAGTGCGGTTGTTTCGTTTTCCTTTTCCATATTCAATCCCCCATCTCGTTGAACTTTCTAGTTATAATGCATCAACAATTTCCCAAAGAATATCCTTCCATGTAATCTTCTTGCGTCCATTAATCGTTTCAAATAAATGGTACACTTTCAGATGATTGTCATTACTAAACACAAAATCGAATCGGAATTCACGTCCATTTGGAGAAATAGCATCGAACTTAGTTTTATATTTATCATGAACTGGGCTCACTGGATATTTATTAAACAGCATACGACGCTCGTCCCCTGCTTCCTTGAGACAGTTTTCGAGTTCCTCACAGAATTCCACAAACATCTGATAGAGCTGTTCCTCGGAAAGTCTGCGGCTGCGAACGAGTGTCTTGCAGTCTGAAAATCCCCAGCGTGTAATATCGATAGAAAATGAAAAACCTTCTTGATTAATGCTGTCTAAAAATTCTTCACGGTTCATGCTTGTCCTCCGTTGCTGTTTTCTCTGGCCCATTCGGGATTGCTATAATAGCGCACGAAGAAATGAGGGTCTCCGCCTGCTTCGTCCATTTTATCTTTAATGCTCACTTCTGGATGAGTGACTTCTCCTGTTTTTGTAAAATACTCTCCGATTTTACCCGTGCGATTTTGAAGCCCCCACGCTACATCGTTTCCTACAATCGCTGCTAAGAATCCATGACTCTCCACCAAGTCAAAGAATTCGGCTACGGTTAAGCTCTCTGGCACCTCGAATGTCATCTCATGATTGTATACATCATCTCCGGCACAAACCGAATTGCGATCGACAATAATTTTCATCTGGCCACTTCCTCTAATGAAATACTTGTGACTTCATTATACCATATCCGCATTTTATTCTCGCTTTTCTATCCAATCCGTCTGTAATTTAATCTATTCTTTACTGATTAAGAAATCTTTAAAAATGACTCTTAAAATCAATATATGTTTATAAAATAAAGAATATGTGTTAGTATATCCGTATTAACTTTTTTGGAGGAAACATATGTCAAAACAAAAGATTAACCGTTTTGTTGGATCTATTGGAGCTTTTATCGGTTTCCTTGTATTTATTGCTTATATTCCACAAATTATCGCAAACCTACAAGGAAGTAAAGGTCAACCTTTCCAGCCGCTTTTTGCTGCCGTTTCTTGTCTCATCTGGGTTATTTACGGTTGGACTAAAGAACCAAAAAAAGACTGGATACTTATTTTCCCTAATGCAGCTGGAGTCATTTTGGGCGGACTTACTTTCCTAACCTCTTTATAGTAAGAAATATGTTTTAATCGTAAACTGAATAGATTTATTTACAAAGGAATTAAGTACAATGTTTACTTAATTCCTTTTTCTATGCTCTCCATTTCTACAACAAAAAAGCACCCTGTAA
>JUUF01000103.1 GCA_001058355.1 Carnobacterium maltaromaticum | reverse complement strand
ATTTACGGGGGTCAGTGCCGGCTTTAAGCAATAGGTTTTTATGTTAGTTGTGATGGTGATGACAATTGCATTGACCCGGCAAGCAGTTACATGCAACCGTGGTAGGGGCGCTAGCAGCTTTCTCTTTTAAGGCGTTCACTAATTCTTGAATGTCATCTTGGCTCAAAGTGGCCTTATCAATCAGTGTATGTAATAAATTTCCATTCTGTTTATTGCAAACTTGTTCTAGAAGCACATTTGTCTCTTGGTCGAGTTGTGCTTTCTCAGAAATCGTTGCAGAGTAGTGGAATGGTTTCTTTCGATTATCGATTTGGATATATCCTTTTTTGGTTAAACGGATAATGAGGGTTTTAATCGTCGAGTCACTCCATGAAAATGAGCGTTGCAGTTGCTCGATAATATAACCGCTTGTGCTGTTTGGGTTTGCCCATAAAACACGCATAATTTGACGTTCAGAAGGGCTTATTGGTTGAAATTCTGTCATAAATAGAACTCCTTTCTACAAGTTTAGTCTACAGTCGTCGACAGTTTCTGTCAATCATTTTACTTGATTTTTTGCGTACACTAAATGTCGGGGGTAGGTGGTTGGAGTCACTATATTTTGTGTTTTGTAAAAAAAACAATACAAAATGTTGTTAAAATGTTGCAAAAAACTTTCGAGCTAGATATAATTAGTTTCGTGAGTTTCAAGTGAGATTGGAATGCATTTACTTGTATTTCGAATTCAGAAATGGAGTACCTGTGAAAGTCGTTTATTTATCACTAACTGGAAAAACAAGACAATTCGTAAAAAAATTAGACTGTGATTTTGTCGAAATTTCTAAGAAAAATCCCGTATGTCAAATGGAAGAACCTTATATCGTCATTACACCAACTTATGGAGAGCAAGTGGCGAATTTTTTTTATGAATTTATTGATTTTGGCGAGAATCGCGCGCTATTAAAAGGGGTTGCCGGTTCAGGGAATCGCAATTTCAATACGAGCTTTTGTTCCAATGCCAGAGCGTTGGCGGCTAAATACCAGATTCCATTGCTGCATTGCTTTGAAAATCAAGGTACAGATAAAGATGTACAAATACTAATAGAAAAGGTGAGAGAGATTGGATAGTCCAAAATTAATTAACAAGACTCAAGAAGTTACATACTTCGCATTAAACAATGAGTTAAACCGTCCAGTTGATGGGAAAATTCCATTGCATAAAGATCGTGAAGCGGTTCGTGCCTTCTTCTTAGAACACGTAAACCCAAATACAGTTTTCTTCTATACATTAGATGAAAAACTGGATTACTTAATTGAACACGATTATTTAGAAGCAGATTTTTTAGGGAAATACAACCGTAAATTCGTTAAGAAATTAATGAAAGAAACGTACAAGAAAAAATTCCGTTTCCGTTCATTCATGTCTGCATTTAAGTTCTACAAACAATATGCAATGAAGACAAACGATGGTCAACGTTACTTAGAACGTTTTGAAGATCGTATTGTATTTAACGCTCTTTTCTTAGCAGATGGCGATGAGCAATTAGCACATGATTTAGCAGAAGAAATGATTACACAACGTTACCAACCAGCAACACCAACATTCTTGAATGCCGGAAGAAAACGTCGTGGGGAACTCGTTTCATGCTTCTTAATTCAAACAACAGACGACATGAACAGTATCGGTCGTACAATCAACTCAGCTCTTCAATTATCAAGAATTGGGGGAGGAGTAGGGGTAAGCTTGTCTAACGTTCGTGCAGCAGGTGACCCAATCAAGAAAATTGAGAACGCATCAAGCGGTGTTGTTCCAATTATGAAATTATTAGAAGATAGTTTCAGTTACTCTAACCAATTAGGTCAACGTAACGGTGCTGGTGCGGTTTACTTAAACGTATTCCACCCAGATATCGTATCGTTCTTATCTACTAAAAAAGAAAACGCGGACGAAAAAGTGCGTGTGAAGACATTATCACTTGGGTTAGTTGTCCCAGATAAATTCTACGAATTAATCAAAAACGACGACATTATGTACTTATTCAGCCCATATGATGTGGAACGTATTTACGGCGTACCATTTTCATATGTGGACATCACTAAAGAATATGACAACATGGTTAACAACCCTGAAATCCGTAAATCTAAATTACGTGCGCGTGACTTAGAAAACGAAATTAGTAAATTACAACAAGAATCTGGATATCCATATGTGGTGAATATCGATACAGCAAACCGTGTAAACCCAATTGATGGAAAGATTATCATGAGTAATTTATGTTCTGAAATCCTACAAGTTCAAGAGCCTTCAGTCATTAACAATGCTCAAGAATATGAACACTTAGGAACAGATATTAGCTGTAACTTAGGTTCAACAAACATCGTGAACTTAATGAAATCTCCTGACTTCGAACGCTCTGTAGATGTAGCTGTTCGTGCGTTAACATTCGTAACAGACCACTCAAGTATCGATGCTGTTCCAACTGTTAAAAACGGAAACAGCAAAGCACATACTATCGGTCTAGGAGCGATGGGATTACACACATTCTTTGCATTAAATCAAATGGAATATGGCTCACCTGAGTCTATCGAAGCGACTGATTTATACTTCAGAATGTTAAACTTCTACACATTGAAAGCAAGTAACAAGATTGCTAAAGAACGTGGTAAATCATTCGTTGGGTTCGAACGTTCTAAATACGCAACTGGTGAATACTTCGACAGCTATATTGCTGAAGAGGTACAAATTCAATCTGAAAAGGTGAAGAAAATCTTTGCGAAACTTCCAATACCAACTGTAGAAGATTGGAAACAATTAAAAGAAGATGTGATGAATGGTGGATTATATCACCAAAACCGTTTAGCAATTGCGCCAACAGGTTCAATCAGCTACGTAAACGAAACAAGTGCTTCATTACACCCAATCACTCGTTTAATTGAAGAACGTCAAGAGAAGAAGACTGGTAAGACTTATTACCCAGCTCCATTCTTATCAAATGACACTTTACCATTCTACAAATCAGCGTACGATATCGATATGCGTAAAGTAATCGATGTATACGCAGCGGCTCAAAAACATATCGACCAAGGAATGAGTTTGACACTCTTCATGCGTTCAGAACTTCCTGAAGGATTATACGAATGGAAAGAAGGACGTACAAACAAGATGACAACACGTGACTTAAACATTTTACGTCACTATGCGTGGAATAAAGGCATCAAGTCAATCTACTATGTACGTACATTTACAGAAAACAACGATGAAATCGGAAGTAATGCTTGCGAAAGCTGCAGCATTTAATGGGAATACGAAAGAAAGGACAAAAGCTCATGAGTACAAAACGATATTTTAATGAGATTCTTTCTCAAAATTCTACGCAACCCGTAGAGTACTATAAAGCGATTGACTGGAACCAAGTTGAAGACATGATCGATAAATTAACTTGGGAAAAACTAACAGAGCAATTCTGGTTAGATACACGTATTCCAGTATCAAACGACTTGGACGACTGGAGAACATTATCTCCAGAAGAAAAAGATGTAGTAGGGAAAGTATTCGGTGGATTAACATTATTAGATACACTGCAATCAGAAGAAGGTGCAAGCTTAATGAAAGATTACGTGCGCACTCAACACGAAGAAGCAGTATGGAATAATATTCAATTCATGGAATCAGTTCACGCGAAAAGTTACTCAACAATCTTCAGTACATTGCATACAAAAGCAGAAATCGAAGATATTTTCGAATGGACAAACAACAATGAATACTTACAATTTAAAGCGAAAAAGATTAACGAAATCTATCAAAGTAGAGATGCCTTGAAGATGAAAGTGGCTTCTACAATGCTTGAAACATTCCTATTCTACAGTGGATTCTTTACACCATTGTACTACTTAGGAAATAACAAGCTTGCCAACGTGGCTGAAATTATCAAGTTAATCATTCGTGACGAGTCAGTTCACGGAACTTATACAGGTTACAAGTTCCAACAAGGCTACAACGAATTGCCAGAACAAGAACAAGAAGAAATGAAGATGTGGGTATACAACTTATGCTTGGAACTTTACCAAAACGAAGTGAAGTATACACAATCTATCTATGACCAAGTTGGTTGGACTGAAAAAGTTAAAGTATTTATTCGTTATAATGCGAATAAGGCGCTTCAAAACTTAGGGTTCGATCCATTGTTCCCGGATACTGCTGAAGATGTGGATCCGATTGTGATGAACGGGATTTCAACTGGGACAAGTAACCATGATTTCTTCTCGCAGGTCGGAAATGGTTACCTACTCGGTAGTGTTGAAGCAATGGATGATGAAGACTATACAAAATGGTTGTAATTTCAACTCAAACAGGTTCCTAAAAAGGAACCTGTTTTTTTGTTGGTGCCAAGGTAAAACACTTAGAGCCTTCGGCTACGTTCAATAATTATAAGAATAACTGTACCGCCTCAAGCCAAGGTCTTGAGGCTACCAAGCTTCAAACACTCTCTAGAAAATAAATTTTC
>JUUF01000102.1 GCA_001058355.1 Carnobacterium maltaromaticum | reverse complement strand
CTGGTGGACAAAAACAACGTGCTGCAATTGCGCGTGCGTTTATTGGAAACCCACAACTCATTTTAGCGGATGAGCCGACTGCCAGCCTGGACCCAGAACGTGGTCAAGAGATTGCGCAGTTGATTCAACGCGAAGTGAAATCGAAACATAAGAGTGCCATTATGGTGACGCATGACCGCTCTGTCCTTGAATATGTAGACACCGTTTATGAGATGAAGAAAGGGAAGTTAGTTCGTCTGTAGGCAGTTGTGCTATAATGTTCCAGAAAGAAGGTGGAGCTATGTTTAGAATATTAGTTGCTGAAGACGATCATGCGATTCGCACCTTAATTACAACCAAGTTAAAACAAGAAAATTATACAATTTACACAGCCGAAAATGGGGAAGAAGCTCTGTCTGTCATGGAGAAGCATCAGGTGGATTTATTAATATCCGACATTATGATGCCAGTGATGGACGGGTATTCCCTAGTAAAGGCGCTTCGAGAAACGAAACATACCTTGCCGATTTTAATGATTACGGCAAAGTCACAGCTGGAGTCTTTGGAAGAAGCTTTTACACTCGGGGTCGATGATTATATGGTAAAACCTATTCGACTAGAAGAGTTGGCTTTGCGTGTTCGAGCATTGCTGAGAAGAGCGCAGTTGGAAACCGAGAAAGTCTTACGTTTTCCACATACGAAACTCGACTACAACGCGTTAACCTTAACGGATTTAGAGACGGATACCGTTTATCAAATTCCGAAAAAAGAGTTTTACGTGCTTTATAAATTGCTCAGCAATCCGGAGAAGATTTTCACGCGTCTGGACTTGCTGGATGATATTTGGGGCATGGAAGAAGACCTTGATGAGCGATTGGTGGATGCGTGCATTAAACGGGTTCGCCAAAAATTTAAAGACAATCCGGACTTTGATATTGTGACGATTAGAGGATTAGGGTATAAGGGGACGGTTAAAAATGGATAAACAAAAAGAATTACAGTTCCCGCTAAGAAACTACTTTGTATTTATGTTTTGTAGTGTGTTAGTGACTACGAGTATCATTGCCCTCATGACCGTGTTCGTGTTGAAACATTGGCTTCATGTAGAGGTGAGTTTTCAATCGTGGCTACTCATTTTTAGTTTTGTCATTATCGTCGTAGGAAGCCTTGCGATGTGGTACGGTTCGGTGCATTTAACACGGCCAATTTCGGAGTTAAATGAATCGGTAAAGGCGATTTCTAGAGGAGATTTTAACCGTAAGATTCCGCGTAAACCTTATCCTAACGATACTGCAAAATATCATAACGAGTTGGATCAGCTTTCTCAGCATGTGAATCAGATGGCGGAGGACTTGAAGCGGACGGATGAACACCGCTCGGCATTTATCGCCAATCTGTCGCATGAATTGAAGACGCCGATTGCTTCCCTTGTTGGGGTAAGTGATTTGTTGGCCGATGAGAAATTAGATGAAACGACTCGTAAAGAATTGACAACTATCTTGCAGTCGGAGAGTTTGCGATTAAGTCGCCTGTGCGATGGGATTGTGACACTCACGAAGATGGAGCGCGATTTTGAACCAAAGAAAAAATCGGTTCATCTGGATGAACAAATTCGACATGCCGTGATTTTAATTACGGAGAAGTGGAAGCAAAAAGAAATCGACTTGACGTTTACGAGTCAGCCCATTCATTGTGTGACGGATCCAGATTTAAGCATGCAAGTGTGGACGAATCTGCTTGATAATGCGGTGAAGTATTCTGGAGATAGCGTGCATTTAACGATTGATATTCAAGATGTAGATGATGCGATTAGAGTCACGATTGCCGATAATGGAATCGGAATGAGTGAGGAAGACCAACGACATATTTTTGAGCAATTTTACCAAGTGGAAGGTTCTCATGTGCAAGAAGGGAACGGTTTAGGCCTTGCAATTGTAAAAACGATTGTAGAACGCCTTGGCGGAACCATCACAGTAGAGAGTGAACTCGGGAAAGGTAGTGTATTCCAAGTGGTGCTACCAAAGTAAAAATTAGCTGTTTGTTTTAGGAAAAGTTGACAGTTTTCTGATAAACGCTATAATCATATTGAAGAATATTCATTGAGGGCAGAAAGGTTCCTGCCGCACCTCAAAGAGAGGTACCTGAGATGACGAGGTTACTGAACGTCCAATGAATATTAGTAAAGGCAACTCTTATAGAGTTGCCTTTTTTTTGTTTATTTACGATTTAACCTAGATGAAAATTTTCTCGGAATTCAGGATTGCCTTCCCATTCTTCTTTAGTGAAGTCACCGGTTAGAGTATGTTCTTCTGAAAATACGAGAACACGTTGGATAACGTCTTGAATTTGTTCGTAATGGTGTGAGGAAATAATTAGCGTTTTTCCTGCTGCTTTTAACTCTTGTAGTAATTCCGAGATGAGGCGTTGGTATTTCGGTGAGAGGCCGTTAAATGGCTCGTCAAACAACAATACGCTTGGATTCATCGTGAGCACACTAGCAATCGCCACGAGTTTCTTTTCCCCGCCAGAAAGGTGATAGGGAATGCGGTCCTTCAAGTGCTCGATTTCTAGAAGCGCTAGCGTATCATTCACTCGTTTTTCGATTTTTTCTTCGGGTAATCCGAGTTGGCGTGGACCGAAGGCAAGCTCTTCAGCAACCGTCGTATTGAAGAGTTGAATATCGCTGTTTTGGAAAATCAAACCGACTTGTTGGTATAAGTGGCCGGCATTACTTGGGTCTTTTAAGAAATCTGCATCCACCGTCCAATCGTTAAATTGATATTGTCCAGAAGAGAGCGGAAGTAGGCCAACTAAGATTTTAAAGAGCGTGGATTTCCCGGCTCCATTTGGTCCCATCAAAGCCACTGTTTCGCCTTTATCAATATGAAGGTTGATGTCGTGGATTCCAATGTCTTCGCTATAGTGATAATTTCCATCGTGAATTGTAATCATAAGCGTTCCTTTCTAGCGTAGCATGGTTGTTGCGGCAACCAGCACGATTAATTCGAGTAATAATAACACGTCCTCTTTCTTCCAGCAAAAAGGGGATTTTTGTTTGACGTCCATTCCGTAGCCTCGAAGCGTCATAGCCTCGTAGACTTCTTTAGTGTGGTTTTTCGATGATAAATACAAGAGTCCAAGAATCGATCCAAATAACCCGAGATTTACCTTTTGGCCAATGGTTCGCAACTGCACACATTCGATTTGTTGCTGCAGGTGTTTTCCGAGAATATACGTGTATTTCATCGCGAGTTCAATGGTTTGAATCATCGTTTTTGGAAAATGCAACTGGCGAAGCGCCTCAACGAGTTGGACGCTTGTCGTTGTGGCTAAAAAGAGCGACAAGTTTAAGACCAAAATTCCTGTACGACCAAGGAAGATGCCACTATTCTGGAAGCCTCTTAGAAGAATACTTGGCAAGAGGACAATCGCTGTAAAAATGAGTACGCGCGTGAGAACCTTCCACAGACGTAGGAGCGCTTCTCCTGGAAGAAAGGCGATATGGGCTAATAGGAAAATCGCCAAAATCCAAAGTTGGATAGTAGAGTGGCTGAGTGTAATCAGAATGTCTAAGCACACAAAGTAAACGAGCCGCATCCAAGACGAAGATTTCGCCTTAAATGCGGGTGTCGTTTGTTTCATTTTGCCGAGTAGACGGCGCAATGAGTTAATATTCATTTGTAAATATTGATGGCTTTTCGAAGAGGCAGCGAGTGCTTCGTCTTGTTGTAGCCAGTCAGGTAGTTTACGCATGAGATGCTTTTGCTCCATTCATTGTTCGAATCATTTTTCCTAAAATATAGAAAATCAATAGTGCAGTGATGGCTGATAAAATATAACCCACTGCGATGTTTGTTCCTGGAATCGTGTAATCACTGAAGAGGGCTTCAAATGAAAATCCATTTTCGATTCCTGCTGGGACATTATTCATCATTTCAGCAAGTTCGTCGGCTGACCATTCTCCAAAGGCTGTTCCTTCTGCTAATAATCCAAGTGGGCTTAAAACGACTAAGGCGATTAAGACATAGCGGATTTTCTTTACGAAAGAAGTCGTATTCACAGAAGTTGGTGTGTACAATTCTTGTGGTGCCACTTGTTTCACGAAACGATAAATGACATAAGTGAAGAAGACTTCAACAGCACCGGCAATCGTTAAGTGAGTTGCCATCATGGCAGGAATCGTAACTGCTAATCCATAAGGGTTATACAGTGGCTCTCCTCCTTGAGTGGCAATGATTGGTTGGATTCCAAGTTCAATGGCTGTTAAGAATGCAGCCACGTTAATTCCTACGTAAGAACCAACGAGAACTCCGGCTGTTTCGTGGTTTTGTTTACGGAAGAAGTTGTAAACGGCGTATCCGATAAATGGCATTGCAATCGCCATGTTGAAGATATTTGCGCCAAGTGCAAGAATTCCTCCATCTCCAAATAGAAGAGCTTGTAAGAGGAGGGCGACGGTCAGTGCAAGACTCGCGGCATATGGCCCAATTAAGATTGAAAGTAACACGCCACCGACAGCGTGAGCCGTTGTACCACCAGGAATTGGCACATTAAACATCATTAATAAGAAAGAAAGAGAAGCCGCAATCCCAAGCATTGGTGCTAATTCTTTATTTTCCTTTAATTGTGCTTTGACTTTCGTAATCGATAGCCCAACAACAGGCGCTGCCGCAACTGCTAAAACGGCGCAAGATGCGGGGCTTAAGTAATTATCTGGTATATGCATAACAAATTCTCCGTTCATATTTTTTAAAGCTGTTAACAGAATATCACAACCAAAAAAATGAGGTCGTTGCAAAATAGGTTTAACAAATGTTACTAATCGATGTTGAGTCACTTTTTTAGTATTCCTATAGTTTGAGTCGTATACTATAGATAGAATTGTAAAGGAGGATTTGCAAATGGAATTTATTAAAGAAGAAAAAGCGTTTAGACATTATAATGCAGCTGGAGAAATGGATGCAGAAATTACGTATATCCCAGAAGGAGAAGGTGTGATTGATGCAAACCATACATTTGTGGATCCAAGCCTACGCGGACAAGGAGTTGCACGTCAATTAGTGGACAAATTAGCAGACTTTGCAAGAGATGAAAACTTAAAAATTCATGCAACATGTCCTTATATCGTTTCTTTATTCGAAAAAAGTACTGAATACGACGATGTGAAAATATAAAAAAAGTATTAATTCACATAAATATTTTTTTAAATTCACAACTTTTTCATAAATGACCAATATAATTTAACCATACCCAATAAAACACCTAAGGTTTACTTCTCCCAAGTAAAAAAATGAACTCCCAACATTTTTTTATTAGTAAACCCTCCTAACCTTTTCCCGCTGTTCCCAAACAGCGGGTTTTTTTGTTTTGGAAAAAGGGGTATTTATGATAGTATGGACAAAGACCAATAGAAAAGGAGACGCTCATGAATCAGAATCACTATTATACAAATCAACCGAATAGTAAGAGTCAAGAAAAACATTTTAGCTATGTTTTAAAGGGATTCACATTCCAGTTTGCTAGTGATAATGGAGTGTTCTCTAAAAACACGATTGACTTTGGAAGCCAATTGCTGATTGAATCTTATGAGGTTCCAACCCATCTTGCACAAGGAAAACTTCTAGATGTCGGGTGCGGTTATGGTCCTATGGGATTGTCATTTGCCAAGGCTTATCCTGAGATGTCTGTGGAAATGGTCGACGTGAATGAACGTGCCATGGATTTAGCAAAGCGTAATGCCGAAGCGAATGGGATTCAGAACGTGACGATTCACGAAAGCAATACGTATGACAATGTCCATGCGCAGGATTATTCAGTGATTATTAGTAATCCACCGATTCGTGCCGGGAAAGAAGTCGTGCATCGCATTTTAGCAGAGGCTTACGACCATCTAATCGAAGAAGGGCAACTCGTCATCGTGATTCAGAAAAAACAAGGGGCTCCGAGTGCGCAAAAGAAAATGCAAGAAGTTTTTGGGAATGTTGAACGCATTGCACTCGATAAAGGATATTGGATCCTTGTGAGCACAAAAGAAAAAGGGGAATAGAGAATGGAAAAGATTGAAGAAAGAAGAAATCAAAAAACACCGAAGAAGCCAAAGAAGAAATTTAACTGGCGCATCTTCCTAGCAACGATCTTATTTATTATTGCAGGGGTATTATTTGCGGCTGGTCCGATTCGTACCTTCTTACTTTCTCGCTTGCAAACTCAACAAATTGAAGCTGCTTCAAATATTACTTTAGCCGAAGTTAAAGCCAACGAGGCGGAGGAAGCAGAGTTTGATTTTTCAAAAGTAGAAGCGATTGATTTAGACAAAGTATTAAAAGCGAATTTCGACAAAGGTAAGTTCTTAACGCTTGGACAAATTGCGATTCCGAGTGTGAAGTTGAACTTACCAATCTATAAAGGGTTGGCCAACGAAGTATTATTATCAGGTGCTGGAACGATGAAACCAAACCAAAAGATGGGTGAAGGAAACTACGCCCTTGCTAGCCATAACTACTTTGGTGACATGACATTGTTATTCTCACCACTTGTGAACCTTAAAGTTGGCGAGAAGATTTATACGACGGATTTAGAATATGTTTATGAATATGAAACAACTTCTGTCGAATTGATTGAACCTACAAGAGTAGAAGTGATTAACGACCAACCTGGCGTGACAGAGATTACGCTCATTACTTGCGATGACTATAATGCGTCAAACCGTTATTGCATCAAAGGAAAATTTGTATCGAAGACTCCAGTTGGAGAAGTCAGTGATACTGTGAAGCAAGCCTTCAACTTAAACTTTAATACGATTAAATAACAGAAAATCCCAATCACTAAAGCGGTGATTGGGATTGTTATTTAGAATTGATAAGGTTCTACGTGAATATCGATAAACGAAATAGCGAATTCATCATAAAGTTCTCTTTCAATAAATTCAGTGATTTGATGACTCTTATAGACGGATAGGTCTTTATCCATACAAACGGTTAAGTCGATATACACATTTGATCCGTATCGACGCGCTTTAATTTCACGAATATCTTTTACCTCGGGATGACGTAAGATAACGGGGATATAATTATCCAATTCCGTTTGGTCGAAACCATCTGTCAGTTGAAACGCACTTTCGATAAACACTTCGACTGCCGTGCGGATGATTAGAAGACCAACCACAAAGGCCATGATATTATCGAGCCAGTGTAATCCAAGAGCGGCAAATAAAACTGCGACTGCAGTCAAGAAGCTGGTCATCGCATCGCTTAAGTTATCTTTGGCCGTTGCCTTAAGCCCCAGTGATTGAATGCGTGCGGCTAAGTTCTTATTGTAGAAATAGACGCCAATCATAATCACCCCTGAGAAGAATCCAACGATAGAAGAAATAAGTGAAGGAGCCTCCGTTACTGGATTAAGAAATGCTTGGAAGGCGTTTCTGACAACTTCAATCCCGATAAAGAACATGATAAATGAAGTCGCAAGGCTGGCAATCGTTTCAAATTTCCAGTGTCCGTATGGGTGGTTTTCATCACTTGGCTTTTGCGAAACGCGTAATCCTACAAGTACAAGAACCGATGAAATCACGTCTGTAAAGTTATTCCAACCATCGGCGAAGAGAGCTTCAGAGTTGAAGAGTTTTCCGACAATCAGTTTTGACGAGGATAAAAAGATGTATGTGCCGATACTTAAAATGGCGCCGCGTTCGGCTTGTTTGAGGCGCTCCGTTGCAGATAATGGCAAAGTTGTCATCTCCTAAAAATAAATTCGTTTATTATAGTAATGCTTTTGAAAAGGGGGTGCAACAGATAAAGTATACCTAAAAAACTCGGTGGATAGTGCTGAAATCAATTCTGTAGGATCCTTACGGCTCTTTTTTATCATTACCATAATAGGATACCGGCGCAAGCCTTGGTCT
>JUUF01000101.1 GCA_001058355.1 Carnobacterium maltaromaticum | reverse complement strand
TGAAAGAAGAGTTGGCAGAAGCTTACGAGACTTTGATGAAAGTTTCAAAGGACTATCAGAAAAAAAGAATGAATCATTAATAGAACAAATCTCTTAGATATCTCTGGATTACTGTAAATCCTTGTGAGAAGGTAATCCTATCTAAGAGATTTTTTGTATTGTGATTATATTAAAAGGCAATCTTGGTCTTTCAAGAAAAAGGTGTAATTGAAAAGAGAAGAGTGCTAGAATAACATTAGTTGAATGTATTGATGTAAAGGAGTGGAGGGAAATGGAGAATTCTTTAGAAATCATTTTACAAAGGACCAAATGGTTTAGACAAGCTCGATTTGGGATGTTTATTCATTTTGGTCTTTATGCGATTCCTGGAAGGGGAGAATGGATTCGCAGTAATGAAAAAATGACAATTGAAGACTATCAACCCTATTTTGACGCATTTAATCCAAGTGAATTCGATGCCAAAGTATGGGCAAAGGCTGCTAAAGAAGCGGGAATGAAGTATGTCGTATTGACGGCTAAACATCACGACGGATTTTGTTTATTTGATTCCGAGTATACAGATTATAAAATTACCAATACACCCTTTGGAAGGGATTTGGTTCGAGAATTTGTAGAGGCAGTAAGAGCTGAAGGGCTTCGAGTCGGACTATATTTTAGTCTGCTGGACTGGTATCATCCGGATTATCCGAAGTACTCAGATCGACATCATCCTATGAGAGGAAATATCGCTTATAAGGATGAACAAATCGATTTTAACCGCTATTTGGAGTTTATGCATCACCAAGTGGAGGAAATTGTAACAAAGTATGGGAAACTCGATATTCTCTGGTTTGACTTTTCCTACGGAGAAATGTTTGGTGAGAAATGGAAGGCAAGCGATTTAATAGAACTTGTAAGAAAACATCAACCTGATGTGGTTGTTGACAACCGCTTAGAGACTTCTGGAGAGGGCTTCGGAAGTATTGCCAGTGAGGAGATTCATCTTTATTCCGGAGACTTTGTTAGTCCAGAACAAATTTTACCACATGAAGGGATTCGGAATGTAAAAGGGGAATTGCTACCGTGGGAATTATGCCTCACTATGAATAACCATTGGGCCTATAACCCAAGCGATAAACTCTATAAGAGCCCTAAAGTACTCATTCGTAAACTGGTGGAATGTGTTAGTAAGGGTGGAAATATGATTTTAAATGTGGGACCAAATGCAAAGGGAAGCTTTCCTCAAGAGAGTATCGATATTTTGCGTGAAATAGGATGCTGGATGAAGAGCAATGGAGAATCTATCTACGAAGGAGAATTAGTGAATCTGCCAAAACCGGAATGGGGTTATTATACAAAGAATGGAAAAATTTTGTATGCTCATGTTTTCGAACAACCTATTGGTCCGATTGCGTTAACAGGGATCGATAAAGAGCAGATTGAACGGTTGAGTTTTGTCCATGATGGTAGCGAAGTAAGAATTTCTAACAGTTGGACTACTTTAGCCTTTCAAAATATTTGTTTTGCACAATATGGAGAAATTGGGGCTTACACCTATCCATTGCCAGATGAGGTGGACAGTGTTATCAAAATCGAATTAAAAGAAGAAATCTGATGGTATAATGAATGAGCAAAGGAGGGGTTACATGTTCGAACACTTATCTTTTAAAGGCGAGTGGAGAGCGTATCAAAAGCGCATTTTAGAAAAGAGCGATTCGATTATGGCGGATGGCCATATTCATTTGGTGGCGGCTCCAGGTTCTGGGAAAACGACGCTAGGAATTGAATTTATCCGTCGTAATAGTAAGCCGGCGCTTATTTTAGTGCCTACTGTAACCATTCGTCAGCAGTGGGTGGACCGTATTCGTGAGGCGTTTTTGGACACGGAGAGTCTAGCCGATGAAATGATTTCGCAAAATCTGAAACAGCCAAAGACCATCACCGTTGCGACGTATCAAGCGTTGCATAGTGCCATCAATCGTCTGGAAGGTGATGCGGAAGTTGAGGATACGGATGATGTCGTCGAAAACGAGCACTTTGATTTTAAAGACGTGGATATTATTGCACTCTTCAAGAATGCGTCTCTAGGAACATTGTGCCTCGATGAGTGTCATCACTTGCGAAATGAATGGTGGAAGAGTCTAGAAACTTTCCGTAAATCCTTTGCGGATATAAATGTGATTTCGCTAACGGCAACACCGCCATATGAAGGAGAACCTGCACTGTGGGAGCGTTATGTGGCCATGTGTGGGGAAATCGATGAAGAAATTACCGTTCCTGAACTTGTTAAAGAGGGCAGTTTGTGTCCGCACCAGGATTATGTGTATTTCTCTTTCCCAACGAAGGAAGAAGAGAAACAACTCGATCAGTTTTCTACGCAGAAGAGAGCATTCTTGAAAAAGTTATCCTCTGATTCGATGTTTTGCGAGGCAGTGAGAACTAGCCGTGCGCTCGATGGAACCATCTCGGAAGATGAACTCTTAAATGAGCCAAAGTATCTCTCGGCAACACTGATTTTCCTACGACATAAAGGTATCGAGTTTCCGAAACATTTCCAACAATTACTCGGGGCAAGCCTGCTTCCAGCGTTTGACTTGGCGTGGTTTGAAATCCTCTTACAGGGAATGTTATTCGACGTGCCGCATTGGTATGATTTATCCGAAGAAGACTGTAAAGAGTTGAAGCATGAGTTGAAATCGCTCGGCTTGATTGATCGTAAACAAGTGCAGTTACTTCGCAATAAACAACTCGACCAGCTATTAAATCAATCTCTTGGAAAATTAAACGCGGTCCGAGACATTTTCAAGGCAGAATACGAAACATTAGGCAGCGAATTGAGACAATTGATTCTAACCGACTTCATTCGAAAAGATTTTGAGGTGCACTTAGGAAATCCAGAAGTTCAATATAGCCAACTGGGCGTATTACCGTACTTTGAAGTGCTTCGTAGAGAGCTTGTGGAGCAGCAATTAGACGTTCCTGTGGCGGTTTTAACAGGAAGTCTCGTAATTATTCCAACAGCAGTGAAACCGCGTCTAGAGGCTATTTTTGGTCCTGATAAGATTACCTTCCAACCAGTAGGCCAACTCGATGAAAAGGACTATGTGAAGGTCCGTTTAGTAGGTTCGCAACATGATTTAGTGAGCGCCGTGACGCAGCTCTTCCAAGAAGGGCAAATCCATGTCGTGATTGGGACAAAATCTCTTCTAGGAGAGGGATGGGATGCGCCATGCGTGAACTCATTGATTCTCGCCAGCTTTGTCGGAAGTTTCATGCTCAGCAATCAGATGCGAGGTCGCGCGATTCGCATTTGGCCGGAAAATCCGGATAAGACAAGTAGCGTTTGGCATCTTGTGTCCATTAATCTGGCGGAGAAAAAACTCTTCAAGAAGAAAGAAGACGAAGAGGTTGCTGTGGGAATCGATAGTCCGGATATGGAATTATTACAACGCCGCATGAAGCAGTTCTTAGGATTACACTATAATGAAAATACAATTGAATCAGGCGTGGATCGCCTAGACCTTGGAACGATCAAGTTTACGAAGAAGGATTTAACAAAGCTCAACCAAGAAACCATCGAACGCTCGCGTAACCGTGAAGAGTTAAGGGAACGCTGGAATGAATCCCTTCCGCTTCTAGAAGACATGGAAGTTTCCAATGAAGTGGGAGTGGACAAGACGTTCTTGCCAACCGTTCTTCTGACAGATGCACGGAAAATTCTAACCTATGCACAAGCAATCGCACTGACGGAACTGATTGTCTACATCATACTCGATTTTGCGAACGGCCCTTCCCAACTCTTATATCCAGTGGGAATCCTGTCGCTTATCGCATTAAATATCGTCTGGTTAAGATATTTCCTATACAAGAGCCCGTATAAACGCCTCGAACTCTTTGCCGAAGCCGTCCGAAAAGCCTTACTTGCGTCAGGACATTTGCAGACACAAAACTGCAAGGCCAGAGTCGTTCGCGGTGATAAGAATTCGATTCAAACCGCCACTTATCTAAAGGGTGGCACATTGCGCGAAAAAGAAATTTTTGCACAGGCGTTATCGGAATTCTTTGCTCCAATCGAGAACCAGCGCTATATTCTAAGAGCCATGACTTGGGTCAATGACCAAACGAAATATTTTGCCGTCCCAAGCATGTTCGATAAACGAAAAGAAGACGTCATCGTCTTTGTTGCCAACATCGAAAAATACATCGGCTCATACGAAATCATCTATACCCGAAGCGTAGAAGAACGCCATATTCTATTGGATGCCCGTTTGAACGCATTAGGAAATAAACAAGAGCGTACCTTCTCGAAGAAGAAAGTTACCTCTAAACTAAAATAACTCATAAAGAATCTAGCCACTAACCTGACTAGATTCTTTATGTTTTTGCGGTAAAATCCTTGCATTCTATTTCAAACTATTGTAAGATATCTGAGTACGAAATTTTAATATTTGCTGGAGGGGTAGCGAAGTGGC
>JUUF01000100.1 GCA_001058355.1 Carnobacterium maltaromaticum | reverse complement strand
CCGTAACAGCGATTATAAAAGAAAGTCGCAAGGCTTTGCAGTAATCATTTTTTCTGTGCCTAAACTAATTTCATGAGCAGGGTTTAAGACAAAAGCAAAAGCGATCTGATAGAATGAGTGTGACCAAAAAATGGAGGATGAGCAATGAAAACATTTGATTTAATTTCTATCGGTGGTGGTAGTGGCGGTATTGCCACAGCAAACCGTGCAGCCATGCATGGTGCCCGTGTTGCCGTAGTAGAAGGAAACTTACTTGGAGGAACTTGTGTGAATATCGGCTGTGTTCCTAAGAAAATTATGTGGTATGGAGCACAAATTGCAGAAGCGATTCACGCATATGGACCGGATTATGGTTTTACCGCAGAAAACGTAACGTTTGATTTTGCGACATTAAAGAAAAACCGTGAAGCATATATTGACCGTTCGCGCGCTTCTTACAACCGGACTTTTGAACGCAACAATGTAACGGTGATTAAAGGATACGCGCGCTTTGTCGATGCCCACACGATTGAAGTGAATGGGGAAGAGTATCGCGCTAACCATATCGTCATTGCGACAGGGGCAAAACCTGCCATTCCAAACGTGGAAGGAAAAGAACTTGGGGGCACTTCTGACGATGTGTTTGCATGGGACGAACTGCCACAATCAGTAGCTATCTTAGGCGCTGGATATATTGCAGTAGAACTTGCGGGTGTCTTACATGCGCTAGGCGTAAAGACAGACCTTTTCGTTCGCCGCGATCGTCCACTGCGTAACTTCGACCATTCGATTATTGAAGTACTCGTTGCGGAAATGGAAAAATCAGGACCAACATTGCACACAAACAAAGTGCCACAAAAATTAGTTCAACTTGAAGATGGCAGTGTAGAAATTCATTTCGAAGATGGAACAACTTTCACTGCTGAGAAAGTCATTTGGGCAACAGGACGCGTGCCTCATACAGAAGGATTAAACCTTGAAGCAGCAGGAGTGGAATTAACAGAACGCGGATTTATCAAAGTGAATGAATTCCAAGAAACGACAGCTGAAGGGGTATACGCTTTGGGTGACGTTTCTGGTGAAAAAGAATTGACGCCAGTAGCGATTAAAGCAGGACGCACACTAGCAGAACGTTTATTTAACGGACAAACAAACGCGAAGATGGACTACTCAACGATTCCAACAGTCGTGTTCTCACACCCAGCCATTGGAACAGTGGGACTTACAGAAGAACAGGCCGTGAAAGAATATGGCAAAGAAAACGTGAAGGTCTACTTATCAACGTTTGCTGGAATGTATTCAGCCGTGACAAGCCATCGCCAACAAGAGCGCTTCAAACTAATCACAGCAGGAGCAGACGAAAAAGTAGTCGGACTCCACGGGATTGGATATGGCGTTGACGAAATGATTCAAGGCTTTGCCGTAGCCATTAAGATGGGCGCAACCAAAGCCGACTTCGATGCAACCGTAGCGATTCATCCTACAGGCAGTGAAGAGTTTGTTACTATGCGATAAAAACAGGATGTGAGACATCGC
>JUUF01000099.1 GCA_001058355.1 Carnobacterium maltaromaticum | reverse complement strand
GTGGGGAACAACAACGGGTATCGATTGCACGTGCGGTTGCCAAAAATCCAAAACTCTTGCTTTGCGATGAGCCAACAGGAGCGCTCGACTACCATACTGGAAAGCAAGTGCTTCAGATTTTACAAGATATGTCACGTAATCAAGGGGCAACCGTTATTATCGTAACGCATAACTCAGCCTTAGCGCCGATTGCCGACCGTGTGATTCATATGCATGACGCTCGCGTGAAATCTATTGAACTCAATCCAAATCCACAAGATATTCAAACGCTTGAATATTAAAAGGGGTGAAGATCGTGACTAAGAAAACATTAAATAAGGATATAAGAAACTCCCTTCGTCAATCGAAAGGGCGCTTCCTTTCAATCATGCTCCTCATGATGCTGGGGGCGTTCAGTTTGGTCGGATTGAAAGTGTCTGGCCCAGATATTGAAGATACCTTGAACAGTTATATGGAAACTGCCAACGCTGCAGATTTATTCGTGGTGGCAGGCTATGGGTTGAGTTTGGAAGACCAAGCCGAGATTCAAGAAGAGAACGCCGAAGTGGAGTTTGGCTATTTTGTCGATACGGTGATTAGCGATACGCCTAGTGCGATTCGTGTGTTCTCACAGACGACCGATATTTCAACATTCGAGTTGGTAAGTGGCGCGTTTCCTACAAAATCCAACGAAGTGGCGCTTGCCTCAACGATGGCCGATCAGTATAAGGTTGGCGATACCATTCGATTGACTGAATCTGGAAGTAACACTCTACTCAAAGAGCATGAATTTACCATAACTGGGTTTGTGAACTCCAGCGAGCTCCTGTCTAAGACGACTAAAGGGGTATCGAGTGCGGGGAGCGGGGACCTTAGTGGATTTGCTGTAGTGCCAAAAGAGGCGTTCGATTCTGAAGTTTATACGATTGCCAGACTTCGTTATCCGGATTTACGCAAATGGAAAACAACGAGCCGTGAGTACGCAGATAAGGTGACGGAGTTGCAACAGGCGCTAGAAGAAAAGCTGGCCGACAATGGAACGGCGCGTTTGGACTCGTTGAAGACGACGGCTGACAATAAGATTTCAGAAGGAAAAGAGAAAATTACCGATGCCAAAACGCAACTCTCGGATGCCGAGAAGAAATTGGCGGACGGTAAGAGTGAAATCGAAAAGAACGAAAAGACGCTTGCGGACGGGAAAAAAGAAGTTAGCGGTAACGAAGCGACGATTGCTTCAGGAGACGCGAAGCTTGGCGCGGCGTGGAATCAATTGGAGGCAAGCCGTGGCCAACTCGAGAGTGCGCGAGTGCAAATCGAACAAGCCGTGGCGACTTTAGCCGAGAAGAAAACGCAACTGGAGGATGCAAGTGCCAAGCTAACAGAAGCCGAAACGCAACTCGCTGCGAAAAAAGAAGAACTCGCAAGTGGCCAGGAGCAACTTGAAGCCGGTAAAACGCAATTAGCGCAGGCCAAAGCGCAACTTGAAGCGGGGAAGGCAGACCTTGAAACGAAGAAGACAGCCTTAGCGCAAGGGAAGGCACTTTTAGCTAGTGACCCAGATGCTGCTGCGGCACAAGGCATTACCGAAGCGAGCCTCCAAGCGATGGAGACGGCTTTAACACAAGCTGAAACGCAAATTACTCAAACTGAAACGACACTTGCGGCCAAAGAACAAGTGCTCACTCAAAAAGAACAAGAACTCACAGCGGGACAAACAGCTATTTCAAACACTGAAGCTGAACTCGCAACGAAGAAACAACAATTACTCGCAGGGCAAGAAGCATACCAACAAGGTTTAGCGAAGTATTACGCTAGCTACAGCCAGTACGTGGATGGCCTCGACCAATACCGCGAAGGAGTGGCAGCCTTTGAAGCCAACGCCGGAACGTTAGCAGAAGGCAAGGTAAAACTAGCCGAAGCCAAGAAAACGTTGGCGGACGGTGAAGCTAAACTCGCGGATGCCAAAACGCAGTTAAAAGAAAGCGAAGAAACCTACAACGAGAAGAAAGAAACAGCCGATAAGGATATCCAGAAGGCGGAATCTGAACTCGAAAAGGCGGAAGTGGACATTTCAAAACTTACGAAGCCGAAGTACTCTGTCTACACGCGTTCGACGATGCTTGGAAGCGAAGGATTCTTCAATATGAAGACGACAGCTGAAGGAATTACGTCGGTGGGGAACCTATTTCCGATTGTGCTTTATGCCGTGGCGGCACTTGTGACGGTAACGACGATGACGCGTTTTGTAAATGAAGAACGGATCAACGCTGGGGTGTTGAAGGCACTTGGCTATGAAACCAAAGACGTGATGAAGAAATTTGCCGTGTATGGTTTTACAGCTGGGGTTAGTGGCACAGTCCTTGGAATCTTACTCGGAACGTACGCCTTGCCAAGTGCGTTGGGTGCGACCTTGATGAAGGATACGGTATTGCCAAGTATTCAGTTGAATTTCCATCCACTCATCGCCGTGATTGCGATTGTTTGCTCGCTCATCTGTAGCGTGGTGCCACCATTATGGATTGCCCGTCGCGAACTTCATGAGCAAGCTTCAGCACTTCTCTTGCCGAAAGCTCCCGTTGCTGGGTCGAAGATTCTTCTCGAGCGCATTCCGTTCATTTGGAATCGCCTCAGCTTCACGCATAAGGTAACGGCGCGTAATATTTTCCGTTATAAACAACGCATGTTCATGACGATTTTCGGGGTGGCTGGGTCCGTGGCGCTACTCTTTGCAGGACGCGGAATTCTCGGGTCTCTAGATGGGGTCGCCGATCGTCAGTTCAAGGAAATTATTACGTATGATGCGATTGTTTCCAAAGACAACGTGCTAACGGCCTCAGAAGAACAAGCGCTCCGTAACTATTTAACCTCTTCAAACGTGACTTCTTACAGCGACGTCTATACCGAATCGGTAACCCGTGAAGTGCCGGGCGTGGATGATGAGCAGTCTGTTACGGTGCTTGTTGGTAAAGAAGCCAGTCTTTCTCGGTACATTCATTTGAATGATGCGAAGACGAAGAAAGCTGTGACACTTCCTGAGGGCGGCGTGTTGATTTCCGAGAAGTTGGCTAAACTCTTGAACGTGAAAGCCGGCGATACCTTTACGCTTCCGAATAAGGATGGTGTGGATGTGACGTTAACGGTCGGTGGTGTCGTGGAAATGTACGCTGGTCACTTCGTCGTAATGACACCAGAAGTGTACGCCAAGGCTTATGGAGCAGTGCCGCAAGACAACGCGATTTTCGTACAGTTTAAAGACAAAGACGCTGCTAGCGTACAAAAAGCAGCCGCGGACTTAATGGCCCTAGGCGGTGTGAAAGCTGTCGTGCAAAATACGGCCATGGTGAGTCGTATTGATACGATTGTCGCTTCATTGAGTCGTGTGATGATGATTTTAACGGCCGTATCGATTTTACTAGCAATCGTTATCCTATATAACTTAACCAACATCAACGTTGCTGAACGAATCCGTGAGCTCTCGACGATTAAGGTGCTCGGATTCTTGAACAAAGAAGTGACGATGTATATTTACCGCGAAACGATTTTATTATCGGTCATCGGGATGGGTGTCGGGATTTTGTTTGGGCGAGTGCTGCATAGGGTGATTATTGAGACGGTGGCACCGGGGTTTGTCATGTTCAATCCCGCTGTCGGATGGTTTGTATATGTGTTACCATGTGTGATTGTAATTGTCATCTTGGTTGCGCTAGGGTATATGGTGAACCATCTCCTCCAACGCATCGATATGCTAGAAGCCCTCAAGTCTGTGGACTAGAAAAAACAATAGTGAATTTAAGCAAAGAAAAATCCTTACGGATTCATCAATAATGATTGTAAGTCGGGTACCGGCTGTAGCCTATGGTCTACAGCCTACCGAGCTTCAAACTGACTCTA
>JUUF01000098.1 GCA_001058355.1 Carnobacterium maltaromaticum | reverse complement strand
ACTTCTTTTTGCATCATCATCGCAAACCCATCGATTGGCAATTTCGATTCCAATAAGTTCATAATGATTGGCGTTGTAATATAGTACGGTAAATTGGCCACCACTAATAACGGCTCGTTGATGTCGAAATGCTCTCCAATCACTTGCTCTAAGTCGACGTCCAAAATGTCGCTATGAACGACCGTTACATTATCATATGGGGCCAATGTTTCATCGAGCACGGGCAATAAACGGCCATCGATTTCAAACGCCAGCACTTGTTTAGCTTCTCTTGCTAGACGTTCGGTCAACGCACCAATCCCTGGTCCGATTTCAATGACGTTTGTTGTTTTATCGACTCCCGCCACTTCTAGCATACGCGTTAAAATATTCGGTTCAATCAGGAAATTTTGCCCTAGACTCTTCTTTACCGTTAGCCCATGACGTTCCATAATCTCGCGCGTTCTTTTCGGCGTCGCGATATCCTTTATTTCATTCATGTTTGTCCTCATTTTCTAAGACAGCCTCAAGTGCCGCCCTTAATTGTTCTTCTGTAATACCAAATAATTGTAATCTTTTCGCGAACTGTTTTCCATTCGTATGGCCAATTTTTAGAAAATCCGCCACCTTTTGACGTCTCGTTGCTGAATCTGGTCGTCCGATAAACCCAAGCGCCATCAGTGTTGATTGCGAAATCACTGGCTCTCCTGTTTCTGTTGAAATCTCATGCACCGATTCGAGTGCTCGCTGAATAGATGCGGTACTCGCGTGTTCCACCCCAAGACTCTTATGATTGTCTTTTCTGACTGCTTCTTCACGTTCGATAAAGGCATGCTTCACTCCAGGTACGCGCTCTTGGATAATATTTCGAATCCGAGTTCCTGGATAATCAGGGTCCGTAAATACAATCACTTCACGCGTTTGTAGCGCCTTTTGAATGAGCGCAATTGTTTCTTCGTCAATCGCAGAACCGTTTGTTTCAATCGTTTCGATATCCGGATAGATTTCTCTCAATCGTCTTGTATCGTCTCGTCCTTCTACGACAATGACTGGATTCATAGCAAGCCTCTTTCTTCCATGCGGAATAGCTTGATGGCATTTTGTGTCGTTTGAGCTGCCACTTCTTCCCAAGAAAGGCCGCGTTCTTTGGCAATCGTTTCAACCACATAGCGCGTATAGCCAGGTTCGTTTCTCTTTCCACGGTAAGGCACGGGCGCTAAATACGGCGCATCGGTTTCCACTAACATACGGTCGAATGGGACTAATTTTGCACATTCACGGACTTGCGGTGCATTTTTAAACGTCGTCACACCGCTAAAGGAAATATGCATGCCTAAATCCAAGAAACGCTTCATAAATTCCACGTCCCCATTATAACTATGCATAATGCCCCCGATATCTTGAATGCCTTCTTCTTTTAAAATCTTGTAGCAATCTTCAGTCGCATCACGGTTATGAATCACAATCGGTAATTTCATTTCTTTAGCAATCGCGATTTGGCGACGGAACACCTTATCTTGTTCCTCGGGCGTTGAATCTTTCCAATAATAATCCAGACCCATTTCCCCCATCGCAACCACTTGTGGATGCGTCAAGCGTTCCTGTAGCCATTCTTCGATTTCAATATTGTACTGGTAGGCTTCTGTTGGATGCCATCCGATAATCGAAACCACTTCTTTGAACTCTTCGCTAAGCTCCAGACTACGCGTAATCGTGTCCGTATCGAATCCCACCACCGCAAAGCGCGTTACGGCTAGTTCCTTTGCACGCGCGATGACTTCTTTTTCTTCACCTTCAAACGCAGATACATTTAAATGCGTATGCGTATCAAAAATCATAATTTCGCCTCTTATCTTGTTGCGCCATTTAAGAATGGGTTTGTCGCAATTTCATCTTTTAGCGTTGTTGGTTCCCCGTGTCCTGGGAAAATCACTGTTTCAGCAGGTAATGGCAATAAATATTTATGGATGCCTTCCATTAACTCTTTATGGCTTCCGTATGGGAAATCACTACGTCCAACGCTGCCTTTAAACATCACGTCTCCACCAATAACGAATCCATTTTCTCTAAAAATAAAGATGGTTCCACCAGGTGAGTGTCCTGGAATATGCGCTAATTCTGGTTCAAAGCTTCCGATTTTCCATTTGCCCATTTCTTTAGGGAAATAACCGTCCGCTGGCTTCACTGTAATATTTTCGCCAGAGTAGTATGAGCGGTT
Organism: Carnobacterium maltaromaticum; assembly: GCA_001058355.1. Taxonomy (GTDB): domain Bacteria; phylum Bacillota; class Bacilli; order Lactobacillales; family Aerococcaceae; genus Granulicatella. The sequence continues at coordinate 9,470 of JUUF01000098.1, read as the reverse complement.
CAATTCAGGATCGTGTAAGAATACTTTTTCCAACTCGTTCATATACATTGGAATATTGTACTCTTCACGAAGCGCGTCAACGGCTCCGATATGGTCTCCGTGCGCATGCGTTAACACAATCGCAACTGGCTTCAATCCTTCTTCTTTAATTAGCTCTTTAATATCCTCGGCTTGTGCACCTGGGTCAAAAATCACTGTTTCTTTATTCTCATCAATTAAAAAGTAGACATTTTCTTCTAAACGTCCTACTGGAATGCTTAATAACTCCATTTGTATTCCTCCTTTAGGTCTCTTCTTAACTCTACATAAAATAGTGAGTTCTTGCAATCAAAAAACGCCCAAGCATCGTGCTCGGACGTCTGTTGATTAATCATTGATTAATTTTTTCAAATCGATGGCTTTGTTTAATGCCGTCATCAACGGAATACCCGCTAATAATACGACGATTTCACCAAAGAATGTTTCACCATAGCTTAACCAGAATGGTAATTCTAGCGCTAAGTTCAATTCAATCGCTACTAAGAAAATCATCACACTGAAGACACCTGCTAAAACAAACATACGTGTTTTAACGTCTTTCACTGATTTGAAGATCAATGCGCTGATAGCGAATGAAACAATAGAATGTCCTAATCCGAATACTAAGTCATACCAACCTAGACCAGACGCTGACATAAATACTGAATTGACAAGTAATACACCGGCAACCACACCGATTCCGTATTTTTTGTCAAAAGCGAATAAGTGGTTTAGCATTTCTGCGATACGGAATTGAATATTTCCAAATGACATAAATGCTGTTAATGATGTTACTACCACATATAGCGCTGCGACGATTGCGTTAATAACAATCAATTTTGTTTTTTTATTTTGCATGTTACTGCCTCCTAGTTTTTTTATTGAGGGATGGTTTCGAACCTCATCGACAAAAAAATCGCCACGAGCTATTGTACTACAAACCGTTTCAGATTGGTAGTCATAGCATTAAAAAATAGAGCAACTGAATGATTTTCCAGTTGCTCCATGCTTTCTTACCATTTTTCTCTTCCTACAGGTTCAAATAATGTTACCTTTTCGGCTGTAGGTTCTCCCTCATACTCTGCAAACAAGTCTTGAATGGTTACTTCTTCATCCTTACAGTCATCCATTTCGTTCTTTTTTAAATCATCCATTACTCAAACCTCCTTTTTCACCTTTATCTTACCATAAAAGCTATCATCCTTCTCCAATATAGTCTTTGAATTTCTTCTTGCACCGCTTGTGAGCTCCCTTGATGGACGTGACCGATTTATCGAAATGGTCCGCCATCTCCTCAAAGGTCGCACCATCCAATACTCCTAAGAATACATCTCTTTCAAAGCGGGAAAGGTGGTGAAAATATTCCTCCGCCTCTTCATGCAAAAGCACTTGCCGCTCGCACGAATCCACCGATGCCGAGAGCAATGCGAGTTCCGCCTTTTCTCCGCGAACGACTAACTCGTGTGGAATGAGCCGCTGCCGGTGTTCCCTGCGCAGGCACTCCACCGCTAGATTTTTCAAGCAGCGCTGGTAATAGCCGGCAAATGAGACGGCATGGTTCTCATCGTACTTATGCACTGCCCGAAGCATCATGATACGGGCTTCTTGCGCAAAATCGTCTTGATCCATTTCATGAAAAAAATAATGGTGATGAATGCTCATAATCAATGGGTCAAAACGCCGCAATAATTCGGTGATTGCTTCCTCTTCATCCTCCTTTGCTAAATGGACAACCTCTGCTAACCCTTTGTCTTCCATAATTTATCCTCCTAATTTAGTGTCAGCTCTAGTATATCCGCGTAAATACACAAAAAACCTTGTCTTTCTCATAGAAAAACAAGGTTAAAGATGAATTGTTCGAATCGTTTGTTTTGAAAAGCCAACATCGGATAAATTCCTGTCTCCTGATTCAAAGAGCAATAGGGACTATTCCTTTTCTCCGACCTTCTTGAAATAATGAACACCATACGTTTGGAAGAAATCGACTTTCAATTGTACAAATCGTTTCAAATCGCGTAATAACTGATACAATTGCGCACGTTTTTCGAACTCACGACGTGTTTGTGGCAGTGGCCGTTCGCGAAATTGTTCCAACAAGTCTTCAATGTCATCGATTAATTGACTCGCCGTATTTTGTTCTGCTAACTGCTGTGCAGTCTGTTTAAACATCCCCGACAGAATCGCCATCTCTTCTCCGTCCCAGCAGAACTCGTTTAAGTTAGCAGCCATGATTTCTAAGAGCTTGCTTTGATCGCGGCGCATTTCAAAATATTGATAATCGTAAGTCACTTCTTTGGTTAAATGATTTTCCTCTTCGAGTCGTACATACGAGCGTGCCTCGTTCAGTTTTTCCTTCAACAACTGAAGCACTTCGCCATCATTTTTCCCATTTCCAATCGTCAGAAATCCTGACATTTTCAAGAGAACTTCACGCATTTTATCTTCAATTTCTTCTCGGACACGTTCGATTTCTTGGCGATACGACGGCATATACCAGTTCAGTAAAATCGCGACACCTGCCCCAATGGTGACAAGCAAGAGTTCATTGACGAAGAGGTTGAAAGTGAGTTGTTGCTGCGTCCAAAGATGAATCACAAGGACGGTACTTGGCGCCACGCCAATATCCACTTTTAAAAGATACGCTAAAGGAATGTAGCAAAGAAGATACAATCCGAAACTCGTCACGTCGAATCCAAAAACAGCGAATATCCCCATTCCGATGACAAGCGCCAAAACGGCTGCCGCGAGCCTTTGCCCTGTTGCCGCAAGCGAAACTTTCTTCGTATCCATGACACTGAGAATCGCAATAATGGCCGCCGCGGATGGCGTCGTTAAGTTCATTGCCTGTGCCACGAGTAGCGCCACAAACGCCGATACAATGACCTTTGCAATTTTAAGCTTCATGTCTTTCTCCTTTCGACACTTTGTCTTTTGTGATACGATGCCCCTCAAGAGCAAGCAACGCGCGTTTTCGATCCACGCCACCTGCATAGCCTGTTAATGCCCCTGTCGTTGCTACGACACGGTGGCACGGTACAAAGAGACTGATTGGATTTCTTCCGATGGCTGTTCCCACCGCACGCGAAGACGTCTTTCGCCCTTGCTTTTCGCCGACACGTTCGGCCACCTCTTTATACGTCCACACGGTTTGATAGGGGATTTCTGTTAACACGTCCCACACGGCTTTCTGGAAGGATGTTCCCCCCACGAATGCAATCGGTACGGTCGAAACTACATCGCTTTCTCCTTGGAAATAGTCTTTCAGCGCCGTTTTCACATTCTTCCACAACGGCAACGAATCGTCCCATACAGGATTCTCCACAAAGGCGCACTCGTATTTTTGCCCTTCAAACCATAATCCCGTCAACGACTGCCCGTCACTGGATGCAATGATGGTTCCTACTGGTGTTTCTATTCTCGTTAAAACCGCCATGGCGCACTCCCCTCGTTTTTCATTACAAATCTATTTTTCTATTATATAATATTTTCTATCGAATGAAATAGGAAAGGAGCACTTTCATGCTCATTAACGAAGCCGTTTTACATATTTTAGATAAAAATTCAGGAACCCTACTCTTATCACAGGCCCCACTGCAACTGGGCGATCCATTTCTCATTGAATACATTACAAAACTCGTGGATAAAATCAAAAAAGGCGACCCGCATATCGGTCAATTAGCTTCTAGCGAACCGCTTCTTGGATATCTGGCAGACGAAGGGATTTCCTTCTTAGAAAAGACACAGCAATTATCCGACAAGCTCTTTGCTCTTATTGCTCCAGCAGAAGAAATCGGACCAGCGGACTACTTATTCTTTACAGGAACAAGCGATACAGGCGGCACACTATTTGGAATGATTCGCCTCGATTACAGTTCAAAAGTCACACACTTTGTCGACTACGAAGGCGAAGCCGTGAGCAATACCATCTTGCAAAATCACGCCATTTTACCAAACGCGACGCAAAAACCTTCGGAAGCGTTCATCGTGGATTTATCGAACGGAAACTACCACTTAATCGAGAAAAAAGTGGTAATCGAAGGTCAAAAGACAGCTTATTTCTCTGAAAAATTCTTAGAAATCACGGTGCCAGTCACAACGAAAGAACAAATCAAGGAAATCAAAAAAACGGTCACTCATATCGCGAAAAAACACGACGAGGAACCGTACAAAGCGCTAGCAACGACGCAACAAGCCATCTTCCACCAGCTGGAAGAACAGGACGAAATCGATGCCGCAGCCATCTTCGATAAGGTGTTCGAGGAAAAACCACTCGCACGCGAAGCCGCACAGTTGGCTATCACCGAAGAACGCGTTCCAGAAAAAATCGCCGTAACGAACGTGCCAAAATACGAACGCAAATACAGCAAGCAAAAATTCAAACTCGACAACGGTATCGAAATTACCATTCCAAGTGAAATCTACGAAAACAAGGAAATGGTCGAATTCATCAACAATCCAGACGGTTCTGTTTCGGTACTAATCAAAAATATCGAAAGTATCTTAAATAAATTTAACGCGTAGTGCGCCCATTCTATTATTATTTCTAATAAAAAAGCTTTCTACCTCAACTAATCTGAGGCAGAAAGCTTTTTGTCATTATTGTCTATTTAAAAACCAAAAAATTCCGAAATACTCCGTATAAAAATACATTCTAGTAACTGGTTTATTCGAATATAATTTAGCAAGTTTAACTAAAGCAAATGTTACTATCCAATATTGCGCTTGCATATCCTTAGAAAAAACTCCTGAAAAGAATAGTCCCATTTCTAAACAGAATTGTATCATTAAAGGTTGCCAAACTGTTCTAGATGGTAAATCCTCCCAGAGATATCGCCATAGTTTTTTTAGGAACATATTCTTTCATCTCTTTCTTTTTTTCACCATTTATTATAAATAGTATATTGCGCACAATAATGAGTGTAATTCGGTAAATAGTATGTTGTAATGATTGTCTTCATACTTCTTCCGGAAACATAACTTTCTGCTGTATAAACTGTTCCTGCAAAGCTTCCTGGCGCAATCATACCAGCAAACAATGTTGCCCAACTAATAACACTTCCTCCTGCATTACCTAAAATAAAAAATACCACTGAAACTACATTATTTCTACTAGAATTCAATACACTTACATTACCTGAAGTGCTTCCTATATATCTATAAGGACCATTTTCTTCACCATAATTCCCAACTAACCACTCTTCAGAACCGTCTCCGTTTCCTCCAGGTCTTCCTGGCCACACTCTAAAAGGAACAAGGTTAGTTTCTAAATTTTCTGCTGTAAACGTTTGTTTCAACTCTGTGCCTTCAACTGTTGACTTGCTACTCAATAAAAATAAAAGAATAAAACAATTTAGCATTAGTATAATTTTTTTCATAATTATCATCCCCTATCAATTTAATAAACCACAATGCTAACATTTATTTCCTTCAAGTTAATTTTATCACAAACTTTTTTAAAAAAACAATATGCTGATATGTTTTTTTCACTTTTATGGAATAAAAAACTGCTAACCTCCTGTGTTAGCAGTTCCTTGATTATTTAAACTCTTTCCAATCCATCTTTGTTAAATCGATGGTATCTTCTTGCTTCAATCCTAGATCTTCTAGTTTGAATTGCATTTTTTCGAATTTCAAAGCATTTACAAGCGTCAACCCTGCTCCTTTTGGCTCCAGTTTGAACACTTTAGCATCTCCATTTCCTGTTCCAGACAAGAATTCAACCGTGTAGAGCAATCCGCCTTTGAAGAAACTAAAGGCACTTCTAGCTCCACCTGCTTCGGCAACGTAACTTTGATGCAAGATTTTTGGAGTCTTGCCATCTAAGTAGTACGCCACGACCGTGAATGGTTTGCCATTCGAAGTATGTCCGATAAACAATTCATCCACTCCATCGTCATTGATGTCATAGAATAAATATTGCAGCGAATCTTTTTGCTTATTCAAGCTGTTTGCAGCCCAATATTCAAGCGGTACATTCAGTTTTCCAGCCACATCAGCACCCAGTTCTTTTACGGTGCGGATATCTTCAAAGACTTTCGCATACAATTCTTTATTATCTGGTTTAGGCGCAACTGTCGTCGTAGTCACAGTCGTTACTTCTGCCGTGGTTGCTCCTTGCGTCACTTGTGACTTCTCGGCTCCTGAGTCCTTCGTCTGTCCATTTCCACAAGCACCTAATACTAGTGCTAGTAGCGTCATCATTCCTAAGTTGGCTCTTTTCATCGTTCTTCCTCCTTTGGTTATAATGGCTTCTTCAATGGAAGACCCGGTTTTCTTGGATACTTATTCGGTGTTTCCTTCGTCTTTAAAATCGTGACAACATGACGGTTTCCGCCTTCATATGGCAAGTCGAAAGAGACATCTCCTTCTACTTTCCCGCCAAGAATCGCGATGGCTTTTTTAGCTTCTTCCAACTCCACTTCTGTATGCGCTGCTTTTAACGCGAGGAAATACCCCTGCTTTTTCACGAGTGGCATGCAAAATTCGCTCAATACACTGAGTTTGGCAACGGCACGAGCAGTCACCACATCAAACGACGCACGGAAATCCTTGTTTTGCCCAAAAGTTTCAGCGCGGTCATGGAAACACTGCACGTCTTTTAACCCAAGTGTCTCCACTAATGTATTCAAGAAAGTAATGCGTTTATTCAACGAATCCACAATCGTCACCTTCAAGTCTGGGAAGACGATTTTTAGCGGAATACTTGGAAATCCTGCACCCGCACCCACGTCGCAAAGCGTTTGGTCGGTCAATTTGTGGTGGAATCCAAGCGCCAATGAATCATAGAAATGCTTCAAATACACGCCCTCTTCATCCGTAATCGCCGTCAAGTTCATCTTCTCATTCCATTCCACTAATAGATGGAAATATTGGTCGAACTGCTTCTTTTGTACATCTGATAGTGTAATCCCATGCACTTCTTGGAGTCTTTGATAAAATTCTTCTGGTTTCATACGCGCCTCCTTATTCTTGCACTTTAGCAATCTTGCCTTGTTCGATATAGACCATCAAGATCGATACGTCGGCTGGGTTCACCCCACTAATACGGCTCGCTTGTGCAATTGTTTCTGGTTGAATCAATTTCAAACGTTGACGCGCTTCGGTCGCGAGTCCATTAATCGCATCATAGTCGATATTAGCTGGAATACGTTTGGCTTCCATACGTTTTAATTTCTCCACTTTTTCAATCGCTTTGGCAATATAGCCTTCGTATTTAATCGAGATTTCTACTTGTTCTTTCACTTCACGAGAGACTTCTACCGTTTCACCGTCAAAGCCTACTAATTCGTCATAGCTTAATTCTGGACGTTTCAACAAGTCGCTTAAAAGGATGCCGTCTTTCAATTCCGCAGATCCTTTTTCCGCCAAGAACGCTTGTAATTCAGCGGTCGGTTTCAAGCGAATCGATTGCATGCGTTTGATTTCGGCTTCAATCGCTTCTTGTTTTGCTTGGAAGGCGGCATAACGTTCGTCGTCAATCAATCCAAGCTCGCGTCCTTTTTCCGTTAAACGTAAATCGGCATTGTCATGACGAAGTAAGAGACGATATTCCGCACGAGAAGTCAATAGACGGTAAGGTTCTGTCGTTCCTTTTGTAACCAAATCGTCCACCAATACGCCAATATACGCATCGCTTCGGCCAAGAATAAATGGCTCTTCTCCGCGAATCTTACGCACGGCATTAATCCCAGCATAGAGCCCTTGCCCCGCTGCTTCTTCGTATCCACTCGTTCCGTTCATTTGTCCGGCAGTGAATAAGTTTTGGACGAGTTTTGTTTCAAAGGTATTTTTCAATTGGTGCGGCACGACCACATCGTACTCGATGGCGTAACCCGTACGCATCATCTCCGCATTTTCCAACCCTTCCACGCTACGAATCATCTTGATTTGCACGTCTTCTGGAAGAGAAGTTGACAACCCTTGAATATACACTTCTTCCGTATTTTCCCCTTCTGGTTCTAGGAAAATTTGGTGACGAGGCTTGTCGCTGAAACGAACGATTTTATCTTCAATCGATGGACAGTAACGCGCCCCGACCCCTTCGACAATCCCTGTAAACATCGGTGCACGGTGTAAGTTCTCACGAATCGTTTCATGCGTTTGTTCGTTCGTATACGTTAACCAACAAGGAATTTGGTCGTAGCGGTAGTCTTCGTCTTTTGACGTGAAACTAAATAAGTTTGGCGTATCGTCCCCTGGTTGAATTTCTGTTTTACTGTAATCAATCGATGAGCCTTTGATACGTGGCGGAGTTCCTGTTTTGAAACGCGCCAATTCGAAGCCTAATTCGAGTAAGTTCTCTGATAATTTAATCGATGGTTGAGAGTTATTGGCACCGGATGAATATTTCAATTCCCCGATAATAATTTGACCACGAGAAGACGTTCCGGCCGTTAAAACCACCGCTTTTGAACGGTAGATGGCACCTGTATTCGTGATAACCCCTTTACATACGCCGTCTTCCACAATCAACTCTTCCGCAATCCCTTGGCGTAAATCCAAGTTTTCTTGCTTCTCGATTGTCTTCTTCATTTCTTGCGCGTATAAATGCTTATCCGCTTGCGCACGTAAGGCACGTACAGCAGGACCTTTCCCGGTATTGAGCATACGCATTTGAATATACGTTTTGTCGATGTTGCGACCCATTTCGCCCCCAAGAGCGTCGATTTCACGCACGACAACCCCTTTGGCAGGTCCGCCTACAGATGGGTTACATGGCATGAAGGCCACCATTTCTAAGTTCATTGTGAGTAATAATGTTTTTGCGCCCATACGTGCACTCGCTAGCGCCGCTTCACTGCCGGCATGTCCTGCACCGACGACAACTACATCATAATTTCCAGCTTCGTAAGTTGTTACCATAGTCTCTCCTTTACTTTCTTTCTCCATAAAATTCTACTTTGTGACTAACATATTCGCCTGCTTCATAATTAAACTTCGCAGAAAAGAACGGTTCCTCTCCTAAAATCCACTCTAGGAAAATGCGGTCTCCTTCCCAAGACGGTTTTTGGAGGATTTCATCGTAAGGAACCCATTCCAGCGTCCCTTCTGGCGAATCAATCAGCTCTCCTGAAAACTCCGTCACCCGAAAAACATACGTATACCAATCGTGCCCTGGTGTAAATTCTGGGAAAGTGATGATTCCTTTCATCTCCATCTTTGTTGCCGTCAGTCCTGTTTCTTCAAAAATCTCACGCACGGCACATTCTTCCGGAGTCTCTGCTGCTTCGAGCTTTCCACCAACGCCAATATACTTGCCCTCATGGACATCGTTTGGCTTCTTGTTGCGTAATAACAGTAAAAATTCTTTGCCATTGTCCAAATAACAAATGGTCGCTAGCTTCGTCATCAGCTTTCCTCCTTGTGCCTTTTACTTCTATCGATGCGCCCGATCCTTTGGGAACATCACACGCTCGAATGAGGAGCGTTCACTCGTTCAGTCGTTCAGTCGT
>JUUF01000097.1 GCA_001058355.1 Carnobacterium maltaromaticum | reverse complement strand
TGTTTCACGTGAAACAATTTTAGAGAACTGACGAGGGACCAAAACTATGGTAAAATAAGGTATATAGAAAGAAGGTGCGAGAATGAAGAAAAGCCTAAAAGAACGTATTAAGGCTTTACCGACATTTCTTAAAAGTGAAACAATGAAGAAATACGGAATCTCATTTATAGCAATCATTCTCTGTATGCTGATTATTGCGTACGTGATGAATATATGGATGGGACTTATCCTTACTTTATTTGTTATTTTATTAGGAACACTCCTCTATTCGTTTGCAAACTACATTATTAAAGAAACGAATCATTATGTAACGAATTTATCGTACAAAATTAATAAAGGTTCACAAGATGCCTCTATTAAAATGCCGATTGGAATGCTTTTGTTAGATGATAATGGTGAAATTCAATGGATTAACCCTTATTTACAGAAGTATTTCGAACGTAAAGAACTATTAGGGTTTAAACTTGAAATTGTCGATCCAGATTTAGCGAATATCGTTAAAAATCTGGATGATGATAAAGATAATGTGGTCCATTGGAAAGATAAATACTTCCAAATAGTTTACCATAACGATATTGGAATGCTCTATATGATGGATATTACGGAATATGCGTTGATTAAAGAGACTTATCTAGACGAAAGACCTGTATTCGGGCAAATTTTCGTTGATAACTTTGCAGAAGTATCACAATCACTCAGTGACCGTAAGAAGTCTAACTTGAATAACTTCGTGACAAATCAACTTACTAGCTGGGCAAACCATAATAATATCTACTTAAAACGTGTTAGCTCAGATCGATTTGTCGCATTTTTAGATAAAAAGATCCTTTCAAGTCTTGAAAAAACAAAATTTGAGATTATTGACCGTGTACGTGAGACAACTGCTCAACAAAATACCCCACTAACCGTAAGTATGGGGTTCTCATATGCGGATGATACTCAAGAAGAGATGGATTATGGTGCAATTGCTAAATTTGCGCAAGATAACCTTGATTTAGCCTTAGGACGAGGTGGTGACCAAGTCGTTGTCCGTTCTAAAAACGAAGAAACACGCTTCTACGGTGGTAAGAGCAACCCGTTAGAAAAACGTACAAGAGTGCGTTCTCGCATGGTTTCTCAAGCCTTAGAAAACCTGATTGCTGAAGCAGATCAAGTAATGGTGATGGGACATCAATATCCAGATATGGACTGTATTGGTGGATGTTTAGGTATTCGAAGAATCGCTAAAATGCACGGTAAAACCTCATGGATTGTGACAAATCCAGAGCAATATTCGCATGATATCAAGAAATTGATGGAAGTGATCAAAGATAATGAACGTCTCTACTCTGCTATCGTAAATCCGGAGATGGCAGAAGCGTTAATGACTGAAAATACACTCGTTATTATTGTCGATGTAAGCAAGCCTTCCCTATGCGCGGCTCCATCGATTGTTAAAAAGGCCAATAAACTAGTGATTATCGACCATCACCGCCGTGGAGAGGAATTCCCTGAAAATCCTGACTTGGTTTATATTGAACCGTATGCTTCATCTGTCGGTGAATTGATTACAGAATTGCTAGAATATCAATCAGAAGATGCTGAGAAACTTCAGCCAATCGAAGCAACAACCCTGCTTGCTGGTATCATTGTAGATACGCGTAATTTCACGCTTCGTACAGGGTCTCGTACCTTTGATACGGCTAGCTACCTTAAATCCGTTGGTGCGGATACAATTCTGATCCAACGCTTATTAAAAGAAAATGTAGATACGTACTTAATGCGTTCGCATCTACTGAACTCGCTCGAAATGCTTCCTAACAATGTCGGAATTGTTCACGGTGAAGAAAATACCGTATATCCGACAGTCGTGGCTGCACAAACGGCTGATATGATGTTGTCGATGGAAAACATCGATGCTTCATTTGTGGTTACAAAACGTAATGACGGTCGTGTTGGGATTAGTGCCCGTAGTTTAGGAAACAAAAACGTACAACGTGTGATGGAGAAAATGGGTGGTGGCGGACATTTATCAAATGCTGCAACTCAGTTATCCGATATCACGATTGAAGAAGCAATCCGCCAATTAATTCAAGTGATTGAAGAAATTGGTAGTGAAATTAACTTATAATTAGGAGGAAGAAACATGAAAGTAATTTTCTTGAAAGATGTAAAAGGTAAAGGTAAAAAAGGTGACGTTAAAAACGTTGCAGATGGATACGCACAAAACTTCCTAATCAAAAATGGTTTAGCTAAAGAAGCAAATGCCGCAAACTTAGCAACTTTATCAGGACAAAAGAAAGCTGAAGAAAAACACAACGCTGAATTATTAGCAAAAGCCAAAGAAATGAAAGAGTTCTTAGAACGCGAAGATACAGTTGTAACGATTAAAGCAAAAGCAGGGGAAGATGGCCGTCTATTCGGAGCAATCCCAGCGAAGCAAATCGCAGAAGAATTCAACAAGAAATTCAATGTTGAATTGGATCGTCGCAAATTCGAATTAGCAGCACCAATTCGTGCATTAGGATACACTCGTGTTCCTGTTAAATTACACCACGATGTAACAGCAATTATGACTGTGAATATCGTTGCTCAATAATAAGAAATACTAAGGATTTTCCCGTTGTGGAGAATCCTTTTTCTTTTGATTTTAAACATGTGATACATTTCACAAAGTCATAAACAAACATTCCAGTTTCCATGCTAGAAAAGACTCAATCTTCTGTTTTATTACAGCGTTTTATGATACAATGAATCTGTATTTTTATGGTTATTTTTAGTAGAAAGGGTGTTTGAATGGAAGAACTATATCCAAATTTAGTTCCACCACAAAATATTGAGGCAGAAGAAGCCGTTCTTGGGTCTATTCTTCTTGCAAGTGACTCGATTATTTCGGTTATGGAATTTTTGACACCGGAAGATTTTTATCGTGTTTCTCATCAATTAATTTTTGCGGCAATGATTGAATTAAATCAAAACAATATCGATATTGACGCAATCACCGTTTCAGAGATTTTAAGACAAAAGAATCAAATGGAGAATATTGGTGGAGAAGTAACGTTAATCGAACTTCTTGATAAAGTGCCAACAGCAGCCAACGTAGAGTACTATACGCAAATCGTGTTAGAAAAATCTACGCGCCGTAAATTAATTAAAACTTCGACAAATATTGTAAAAACTGCTTACCAAGAGGATGAACCAATTGCTAACGTTTTGGATAATGCTGAAAAGGATATTCTTTCAGTATCGGAAGGACGTAATAAAGCAGGATTCATTCCAATTAGTACGGTTCTTCGTACCGCTTATGAAAGCTTAGAAGAGCGTGCGAAAAACAATGGTGAAGTGACAGGGATTGCAACAGGGTATATCGGCTTAGACAGAATGACGTCAGGGCTACATGCGGATGAGTTAATCATCTTAGCGGCTCGTCCATCTGTTGGTAAAACGGCCTTTGTATTGAATATTGCAAAGAATGTTGCCGTGAACCTGAACGAAACGGTAGCCATCTTCAGTCTTGAAATGGGTGCTGAGTCCCTAGTAGAGCGTATTATCTGCTCTCATGCCAGCATTAACGCAGGACATTTGAAGACAGGTAAATTAACGCCTGAAGAATATACACAATATTTCGTTGCAACCGGAGCATTATCTGAAGCACCAATTTTTATTGATGATACTCCAGGGATTCGTGTTGCTGAGATCCGTGCAAAATGTCGTCGCTTAAAACAAGAGCGTAATAATCTTGGGCTAGTCGTCATCGACTACTTGCAGTTGATTGAAGGAAACGGAAAAGAGAGTCGTCAACAAGAGGTTTCTGAAATCTCTCGTAACTTGAAGAAATTAGCGAAGGAATTAAAAGTTCCTGTTATCGCACTTTCGCAATTATCGCGTGGTGTGGAACAACGTCAAGATAAACGACCAATCATGTCAGATATTCGTGAATCTGGATCTATCGAGCAAGATGCGGATATCGTAGCATTCTTATATCGTGATGATTACTATCGTCAAGAGCCAGATGAGAATGGACATGTGCTAGAAGTGGAACCAAATAGTACCATTGAAGTCATTATCGAGAAAAACCGTAGCGGTCCTCGTGGAACGGTTGAATTGAACTTCATGAAAGAATTTAATAAATTTACAAATCTTGTGCCGGATGGAGTCGAGCAAAACGCTCCAATGGCCTAATCACAGACATTTAAATGAATAATACAAAGAAGAGGTGCGTCAAATGTCATCAGTAGTAGTAGTAGGAACACAATGGGGAGACGAAGGTAAAGGAAAAATTACAGACTTCCTAAGTGAAAACGCAGAAGTCATTGCCCGCTATCAAGGGGGAGACAATGCAGGACATACGATTCAATTCAATGGAGTGACTTATAAACTTCACTTAATTCCATCAGGGATTTTTTCACCAGAGAAAATCAGCGTGATTGGAAATGGGGTTGTATTGAATCCAAAATCTCTAATCACAGAACTTGCGTATTTACACGAAAGAAATGTGACTACTGATAACTTACGTATTTCAGACCGTGCGCATGTCATCTTGCCATACCACATTCGCCTAGACCAATTACAAGAAGAAGCTAAAGGCGACAACAAAATTGGAACAACGAATAAAGGGATTGGACCTTGCTACATGGATAAAGCAGCGCGTGTTGGGATTCGTGTGGCAGATTTACTAGACCGTGAAGTATTTGCGGAACGTCTAAGAATCAACTTAGCTGAAAAGAATCGTCTCTTTACTAAGATGTACGATGCAGAACCAATCGAGTTTGATGATATTTTTGAAGAGTACTACGAATATGGTCAACAAATGAAGAAATACGTTTGCGACACTTCAGTGATTTTAAATGACGCACTAGACAATGGCAAACGCGTATTATTCGAAGGCGCCCAAGGGGTTATGTTGGATATCGACCAAGGAACATATCCATTCGTAACTTCTTCTAACCCAGTTGCTGGTGGGGTTACTATCGGTAGCGGTGTTGGACCTTCAAAAATTGATAAAGTCGTTGGGGTATGTAAAGCGTACACTTCTCGAGTAGGGGATGGACCTTTCCCAACAGAATTATTTGATGAAATTGGCTCACGTATTCGTGAAGTCGGACGTGAATACGGTACAACAACTGGACGTCCAAGACGTGTTGGTTGGTTCGATAGCGTTGTAATGCGTCACTCTAAACGTGTATCAGGCATTACAAACTTAAGCTTAAACAGTATCGATGTTTTAACTGGTTTAGACACAGTGAAAATTTGTGTCGCTTACCGTAAACCAAATGGAGAAGAAATTTCTCACTACCCAGCAAGCCTAGTAGAATTAGGACAATGCGAACCTGTGTATGAAGAATTACCAGGTTGGAACGAAGACATTACAGGATGCCGTTCACTTGAAGAGCTTCCTGAAAATGCGCGCAACTATGTTCGTCGTATTTCAGAATTAGTCGGCGTACGAATTTCTACATTCAGTGTAGGACCAGATAGAGAACAAACCAACATTTTAGAAAGTGTTTGGGCATAAAAAAGTAATAGAGTAAAGGAGGATTTATATGAAAAAAATCCTAGTTGTAGATGATGAGAAGCCAATTTCAGACATCGTCAAGTTTAGTCTTACAAAAGAGGGCTTTGAAGTAATCACAGCCTTTGACGGTGAAGAGGGTCTGGTGGCTTTCAACGAAAAAAATCCAGATTTAGTTATTTTAGACTTAATGTTACCGAAAATTGATGGCTTAGAAGTATGCCGTGAAATCCGTAAAACAAGCAATGTCCCAATTATCATGGTGACAGCCAAAGATTCTGAAATCGATAAAGTTTTAGGTCTTGAACTTGGAGCCGATGACTATGTGACAAAACCTTTCTCAAACCGTGAGTTAATCGCACGTGTGAAAGCAAACTTACGTCGTCAACAATTAGCTCCAGCGGAAGCCGAAGAAGAAAAAACAGCTAACGAAATCGTATTAGGCTCACTCATTATCCATGAAGATGCTTATGTGGTTTCAAAACGTGGCGAAGAAATTGAATTAACGCACCGTGAGTTTGAATTACTTCACTACTTAGCAAAACATATCGGACAAGTCATCACACGTGAGCACCTATTGCAAACGGTGTGGGGATATGATTACTTCGGAGATGTGCGTACAGTGGATGTTACGGTACGTCGCTTACGTGAAAAAATCGAAGATACACCGAGTCACCCAACATGGATTATGACTCGTCGTGGGGTAGGTTACTATATTAAGTCCCCAGATCAAGAAAAAGAAGCTTAAGATTGAAATGCGCTTTTCCTTGCCACCTGAACTACCGGCAAGAAAAGCGTATTTTTCTAAAAAGTAGAGGGGAAAATGACTCATGAAGAAAATGAAACGATTCTTTCGTTCCATTCAATTTAAGATTCCGATGCTGTTCATCTTGCTCTTAGTCATCTCGCTGCAACTCATTGTCGCGAACTTCTTAACGCAATTAGAGTCGCAAATGGTGTCTAACTTCCAAGAACAAATCCAACTGCAAGTAGGGTTCTTGAAGAATAACGTGCAGCCGATTTTGGCAAAAGATGCGACCGATGAAGCGAAGATGTCTGAAATTTCGCAATTGCTACAAGATTATCCAACAGGGAATAGTATTGTCGAAATTCGCATCATGGACATGCAAGGATATATTTTGGGAACAACCAACCAAACGCAACAATCTGTTGTAGGAACACGTTCAACAGAAGCGGACGTTCAACAAGTTGTTGTGTCGAATACCGTGCAAAGCTATAACTTCACGGAAGGCGAAACGCGTTATTGGAAATACGTTTCACCGATTGACCCAGTGAATACTGCTTCAGGGAATCCGGTTGGGATTATTTCGGTAACATCGAATATCGAATCGCGTTATACGCAAGTCAAAGATATCGGGGTTATCTTTATCAGTTCTTCTATCTTTGTTATTATTTTGGCCATCGTGATTACCGTGATGATTTCGCAAGGGATTACGCGTCCAATCGCCGAGATGAAGAGACAAACGGAGCAAATCGCTGAAGGAAACTATACGGGTGAAGTGATGATTTACGGGGATGACGAGCTTGGTCAATTAGGGCAAGCCATTAACGATCTCTCTGTGAAGATTAAAGAAGCCCAAGAAGGGACCGAAGCGGAACGGCAAAGGTTGGATAGTGTCCTACGTCATATGAGTGACGGGGTAATTGCGACCGACCGTCGTGGACGTATTGTAATTATCAATGCGGCAGCGTTAGATATTTTAAACTTACGTAGCGAACGAATTGTCGGTACACCATTATTAGATGTATTAAGACTCGACCGTACTGTTACTTTCAGGGATTTACTTGAGTCTCAAGAAGAACGTATGATTACGTTTGAAGAAGATGGCGAAGATACCATCGTGCAATGTGAGTTCTCAGTGATTCAACGTGAATCTGGATTTATTAGCGGTCTTGTCTGCGTATTAACAGACGTTACCGAACAAGAGAAAATCGACCGCGAACGTCGTAATTTCGTATCGAACGTTTCCCACGAATTACGTACTCCACTAACAAGTATTAAGAGTTATACAGAAGCGTTAGTGGATGGAGCATGGGAAAATAAAGAAATTGCGCCAGAATTCTTAAACGTTATCGAAACTGAAACAGACCGTATGATGCGTATGATTACGGACTTACTCAACTTATCGCGTATGGACCAGAACCGTCTCGAGCTCGATAAGGAATTCGTGAATATGAACGAGTTGGTGAAACATATTGCCAACCGTTTCGATATGGTGCTTTCAAGTGACCAATATCGTGAAAAGAACTATCGTATTTTAACGGATATTACTCAACGAGACTTATGGGTAGAAATTGACCAAGATAAGATGACGCAGGTATTGGATAATATTATCAATAATGCGATTAAATATTCTCCAGACGGGGGTCGTATTATCGTTCGTCTGATGGAAACTCATACGGATTTAATCGTGAGTGTGAGCGATGAAGGTTTGGGAATTCCGCGTAAGGATATTCCACACTTATTCGACCGATTCTATCGTGTAGATAAGGCTCGTTCAAGAGCGATGGGTGGTAGTGGTCTTGGACTGGCTATCGCGAAAGAAGTCGTTCAATTACACGGTGGTAAAATTTGGGTGAACAGTATTGAAAACAAAGGATCAACCTTCTTTGTTTCTCTACCTTATGTTCCATTTGAAGAGGACGGTGAATGGGATGAATTTTAAACGTTATCGAGCAATGCTAACGGCGCTCTTTGTATTAATGGCCATTAGCTTTGTGTTTACGTATCTCATCGTAGTACGTCCGGTTGATTTCTTTACGAATCAAAAGCAAAATAATAATGTCGCAACGACACAAGATACAGGTGTGCAAGTTCGTGCAACTTATACAACAGAAGATGTGTTTAGACCAACTCGAATGGTTCTAACAAACAAAAATAAGTTCGAAATGACGAGCAGTGCTTCCATTATGAAGGAAGTCAATGCACACTTAAATAAACAATTTACGAATTTAACGCGTTTAGAAGTCATGGACGAGACTAGTTATGAAAATCTCGTCTTACGTGAAGCCAGAATTCAGATTTTATTTGATGGGCTGCATTCATTTGGAATTGTGAACCGATTTTTTGATGGAAATGTGGACGACTTAAATAATGATCGTTTTTCTCGTATTGTGATTCGCACAGATGATCCTTCTACTGCTTATTTTATCAATGATGACACGAAACAACTCTACAGCGCTAAAGTAAATGAAAGTTTCAAAACATCATTAGAGGGATTATACGCGGATAGTGATTTTTACGAAGTTGAATCGTATCGTGGAAAAACAAAACAATTCTTTGTCGAACAAGATAATTTGAATGTGGAACAGTCTGCCTATTTAATTGAACAGATTCCAATGAGTTTCTATATTACTCAGTTATTTACGAATCAATCAGAAATTCGTACGCGTGGAGACGGAAAGACCGTTGTATACAATGATAATTTATCGCAATTGAAATTAGACCGTACAACAAATGTGGTCACTTTCTTCGAGAACCGCTCAGGAGAGGAAACGTTACTATATACTAATAACTTAACGCAAACTTTCGGCCAGATGAAACGTCTTGGAGGCTGGCAAATGGGCGTGAGTCTATTCTCGGTAGATTTAAATAATAATCTCGTTGAATATGTTCGTTACGTGGATTCTCATCCAATCTTATCCAGTGGCAAAGAAGGTTTCACGCAAATAAAGGTCAATTCAACAGGAATCGAGAAAATGAGAACCTCATCACTAATTGCACAAACGCCGTTACCGACAAAAAGTAAGAAGGTAATGGTTGTTGGTGGGAAGACGATTGTCACTGAATTGTTGAACGAAGGATTTGTTATGAATGAAATTGAAGATATTCGTATCGGATATTCATGGACGATCAGTAGTGAGAGTGTACAAATTGTTGAGTTTACGCCAACGTGGTACATTAAAAAGAATGGTACTTGGAAGACTCTGGCTGAATTAAAAGCCGAGAAGAGTCAAACAGAACCAGCGAATGGACCGACAACAACGGGAGGTGACGCAGATGGATTTTAAGAGAAGCGCAGTCGTTCTCATCGTCTGCTTCTTTATCCTCGATTTATTCTTATTCGGATTAGTGTGGCAAAAACGAACCGACACGAAGAATCCATTGAATACAAGTATTAACGTCATCGACCAAATGAAGCTAGACGGAATTACATTACCAACGCTGAATGCGACGGTAGAAGCCGTTCCGATTGTACAGGTGACACCAGAGTCCACTGACGGAAAACTCTCTAGTTTACCAAACCAAGTCGTGACGGTTGAAAAAAGTGTCATTAATGGCCAATTCATTACGCCTATTCAATTAGACTTAAGCGGATCTGTATCTGCGGATAGTTTTACAGATTTAACAAAAATCGTTGAAAATAATCAGGTGGCATTTGGGGATCAATATACGTGGTCGTCTTATAATCCAACAACCCGTAAAGTGATCTATACACAAAAAGCAGATAAGTTAACGATTATGGATGGATCGAGCCAAATCATCTTTACAGTGAATGCCAATGACCAAGTCGTAAGCTACGAACAGACTTATGCTGGGAATGTGCAAGTAGTTGGGAAAGAGCGTGAATTGATTACGGCTCAAAAGGCGGTTGAGATTCTTTACTTAGCCGGACGAATTTCGTCGAAGGCCACCGTTCAATCGGTGAAATTATCTTACTATCAATCGCTTGTATTAAAAGATTTTTCAATTTACTCACCTGCGTGGTATATTGAAATTCGCCAAGCTGACGGACAATTAATTGCGCGTCGTGTGGATGCAATTCATGGGACAGTATTAGCCAATGAAACGCTAGAAACAACGAATACGCAAACGCAGCGTACAACAACGAATAACACAACAACAACGCAAAGTGTACAACAACAATAAGAAGGGAATAACTATGCAAGAATCAGGTTTGAAAGTGAGTTTACTCGCGAGTGGTAGCTCTGGAAATGCTACTTACATCGAAACACCAAAACAAAAAATATTAGTGGACTGTGGACTCACTGGTAAAGCCATTACTGCGCAAATGGAGAAGATTGACCGCTCCATTTCAGATGTGGATGCCATTCTGGTTACCCACGAACATTCCGACCACATTAAAGGGATTGGGGTTCTGGCTCGTAAGTATGGGATTCCAATTTATGCTAATGAAAAAACATGGCAAGCCATGGCTGGTAAAATCGGGAAAGTGGCTCTTGAACAACAGGAAATCTTCAATACAGGAGAGACGTTAACGTTTGGAGACTTAGACGTGATGAGTTTTGCAGTATCACATGATGCGGCAGCTCCTCAATTTTATAGTTTTCAACGCGAGGGCAAGCAGTTCGTGATGCTGACGGACACGGGTTATGTCAGCGATAAGCTAAGAGGTCTGTTGAAAAATGCAGATGCCTATCTGATCGAAAGCAACCATGATTTAGAAATGCTTCGAATGGGACCTTACGCTTGGCATTTGAAACAACGTATCTTAAGCGACAAGGGACACTTATCGAACGACGATGGCGCGCTTGCGATGTGTGAAATGATGGGTGACCGCACGAAACGGATTTATCTAGGCCACTTAAGCCAGGATAATAATATGAAGGAAATCGCCTATCAGACAGCCGAAAGCATTTTCCACACGCATGACAAAGGCGTCCATCAGGCCTTCGAACTCTATCATACGGATCCGTATGAGCCTACAAAATTATTTACCGTTTAAAAACTTAGCAAGTTCGAAAGAGTTTTTTATGTACTCTATAAGCTTTATTTCATATAAATTTCATATGAAAAAACTATTGTATATTTACAAACGAGAGGAGTGAGCAGATGTCACAAGAACAATTACAAAGAAAAAAATCATCGAAAGCTTTTAAAAATGGCTTTATCGGCGGATTATTGGGAGGAGCAGTCGCTGTTGCCGGAGGAGTTGGAATCATGGCCGTAACGAATCCAGCAAACCAAGCAACAACACCTGCTACACAAGCCTCACAAACGCAAGTAGAGCCAACAAAAACATCCACAGCGTCACAAGGAGCGACAGACATTACGAAAGTCGTTGCCGAAGTGAAGAACGCGGTCGTATCAGTCATTAACAAACAATCAACTTCAAGAAACTCATTAAGCGGAACGCAACAATCAAGCGGCGAATTAGCTACAGCTTCTGAAGGTAGTGGAGTTATCTACAAAAATGCAGATGGATATGCGTATATCGTGACAAACTATCACGTAATCGCAAACTCACAAGAATTGGAAGTACTTTTAGCAGATGGAACACGTGCAAAAGCTGAAATCGTTGGTAGCGACCAATGGACAGACTTAGCCGTAATTCGTATCGCGAATACAAATGTGACAACTGTTGCAGAATTTGCAAACTCTGATGATGTTCAAGTAGGACAAACAGCGATTGCCATTGGGTCACCTCTTGGTAGTGAATTTGCTACAAGTGTAACGCAAGGAATCGTCTCAGCAACTAACCGTTCTGTTGCTACAGACGTTGATGGTGATGGACAGGAAGACTGGGTCGTAACGGCCATTCAAACAGATGCTGCGATTAACCCAGGGAACTCAGGTGGTGCGTTAATTAATAGCGCTGGCCAAGTCATCGGAATCAACTCAATGAAGATTTCTAAGTCGTCTGTTGAAGGGATGGGATTTGCAATTCCAAGTAACGAAGTTGTTTCGATTATTAAACAACTCGAAGAAAATGGTAAAATCACTCGTCCAGCTTTAGGTATTTCAATGGTGAACTTAACGAGCGTGAATACACGTGTTGTTCAACAAATGAATTTGCCGAGCGATGTGAAGAGTGGGGTCGTGATTGCTGAAGTGGCTTCTAAAGGAAGTGCCAAAGCAGCAGGATTACAAGCTTACGATGTTATCGTTGAAATGGATGGACAAAAGATCGAAGGTATTCAAAACTTACGTAAAGTTCTTTACAGCCATAAAGTTGGTGATAAGCTTGAAGTGACTTACTATAGAAATGGACAAAAACAAACAACAACGATTTCTCTAACAGAAACGAACAGTCCAAGTTTATAACAATAACGAACAAGGAGTCGGATAGCGAAGTGCTATTCGACTTTTTTTGTGTATTTCCACAAAGTTATCCACAAAAATGTGGATAAGCCTGTGGAAAACTGTGGGTTTACCTCCTTGTCAAGTCTGTGAAGTGGAAAATCAGTGTTGAAAATAGACAGCCTAAAAATGGCTTGATTATCGGATTTTATTGAAAAAAATTATTCACATGATAAAATTTTATTGTGGATAACTTTGATAGATAATCGCTCAAAACGTTGATATAACAATGTTTTGGTATATACAAAAAGTGTGTGGATAACTGTGGATAACTCGCACATTTCCACCATTTAGAAATATAACAATTAGATAACAAATAAAATTTTTGAATCAATATCTAGTGTTTTTCATAAAAAAAGCCCAAAATTTAGGGGCGAACATGTGTACATGTGGATAACTTTGTGGATAACTGTGGAAAAAGGGATAAAACAAGCAATTTTTGTAAAAAAAAGGTAAGATAATTTGTGAAATGAGGGGATCAAATGAATATTACCATTGTGAGTGTAGGAAAACTGAAAGAAAAATATTTAAAACAAGGAATCGACGAATACGCGAAACGCTTAGGCAGCTACTGTAAGTTCCAAGTAGTAGAAGTGCCAGACGAGAAGGCGCCTGAGAATTTAAGCGACAAAGAAATGGAACAAGTGCTCGAAAAAGAGGGAGAACGCATCCTTGCTAAAATTAAAGACGGGGACGTTGTTGTCGCAATGGCGATTGAAGGGGATTTAGTGAGTTCTGAACAATTAGCTAAAGAAATGGATAGCTTTGCGCTACACGGCAAGAGCTCGATGGTCTTTGTCATCGGCGGATCTCTTGGATTAAGCACAGCCGTGAAAAAACGTGCCGACCGTAAAATCTCATTTGGGCGTATTACTTTACCCCATCAACTCATGAGACTTGTATTAACCGAACAAATTTACCGTGCATTCCGTATTAATGCCGGACATGCATATCATAAATAAGTAAAGATTCTCATAGAAAAAGTGAAAAGAAAGTGCAAAATGAAAATTGTATTTTCATACTATTTTCATAATGTACCTCTATACTCTAATTATTCCCAAAGAGAATATTTATCCTCCCAAATAAATA
>JUUF01000096.1 GCA_001058355.1 Carnobacterium maltaromaticum | reverse complement strand
GTAACATATTTGTTACTGTAACATATATGCTACTTTTTACTTTTTTTCAGAACTCTTTTGCACTAAAAAAACGCTATTCAAATAATGAATAACGTCTTTTGTAAATATATAATATTAGTTTTAAAAATGGGCTTCTTATTGATTTAATTTAAAAATTACGATGAATACTTCATTATTATAAGCGTTTTTCCTCTGAATACTTAAGCTTTAACTGATTAAGAATACTTAGATAATTTATATACGAATCAATGAGATTGATATACGAAAAGTACATTGATAGGAATTATTCTTAATTTTGTAGAAAAATAATTTTCAATTTTTTTAAAACTATTTTGTGGCTACCAATCTACATTTTTCCATATATAGTATGTAAACTATAAAAAAATCGAAAAAAATTGTCTTGACTCGCATCAAATTTTAGCAAGAAAAAAAGGAATTAAGCAATAGTTAGTTGCTTAATCCCTTCCTAAGACTCTTCATCATCACTATTTGACAAAGAGGCCAAAAATCCCGAAATTTTACTGTTTATTTTGTTTCAATTTATAGTTCGCGTAGAGTTTCAACGTGATCGTTCCAAACACAGCTACTGTTAATAAGTTGATGATACTTGCAATCCATCCTTGCGTAAATACAATCGTTGTGGAGTGTTGATAGAACAATACATCAAGCGTCGGTGCAATTAATCCGAAAATCGCAATATTCACTGCCGCTTGTACGACATTGAATCGCACCATATCGTGTTGTGAAAAAATTCCTTGTCGTAAGCTGTTGCGACGAATCGCGAATCCAAATACAAATCCTAACGCACCTGTACTTAACGCCCATGATATCCATAAGTGGTCCGTATAGATTAAATCAAATAATACATGCCCAGTAAAACCGACAATGGCTGCTGGAATAGCGCCTGCAACACCTGCAAAGAGTGCAAGGTATCCATATGCCAATTGAATATATACTCCCTCAATTGGTGTTGTAATCGACGTTAATGTCATTAACGCTGTCATAATTCCAATCCCAAGAATGGTATAGAGAATTGTTTTAAACAGTCCGTCTTTCACAATACCCCTCCTTTGCCTATTTCGATGTTGGCTCTTCTCCAATAATACGTACTTCTGGCTCTAGAGCAACGCCGTTTTTTTCTAAAATCACTTTTTGAACATAACGAATTAAATCCATATAGTCCGTTGCTGTTCCGTTATCAATATTCACCATAAATCCAGCATGCTTTTTAGAGACTTGCACGCCACCGATTTGATGGCCTTGAAGTCCAGCGTCTTGGATTAGTTTTCCTGTAAAATGCCCCTCTGGACGTTTAAACACGCTGCCGCAAGAAGGATACTCAAGCGGTTGTTTGCTTTCACGTAAATGCGTTAATTCCGCCACTTTTTGGTCAATCTCTTCTTGATTTCCTTCAGCTAAACGGAATCCCACTTCAATCACAAGATCGCCTGTCTTTTGAACGAGACTATGACGGTAGCTGAAATCTAAGTCTTCGTTTGTGTACGTTTTGAATTCCCCATCCGGAGTAATCACTTCCACGTATTCAACGACTTCGCTCACTTCTCCGCCGTAAGCCCCAGCGTTCATGAAAATCGCTCCGCCTACACTTCCTGGAATGCCACAAGCAAATTCTAAGCCTGTTAATCCATTTTTTGCCGCTTCTTTTGACACATCAATTAAGGCCACTCCGCCTTCAGCGACGATTTGTGTACCAGATACTGTTAAATGAGACATGTCGTTTAACATAATCACAGCACCGCTAATTCCGCCGTCTTTAATAATCACGTTCGACGCGTTTCCTAAAATCGTCGTTGGAATATTATGTTCACGAAGCCAATGCATCACTGCGCTTGCTTCTTTTTTATCTTTTGGAAAAATCAGAATGGCAGCACGGCCACCTGTTTTTGTAAATGTATAATTTTTAAGTGGTTCGTTGTAAAAAACTTTTACATCCGGAAACTCTGTTGAAAATACAGTATAATCCATATTCTTCTCCTTATTCGTAATCCTTTTAATACTACTATTCTCACACGATTACGTCAACTGAAAGGTAGCCCTTACACTGGGACTCCTTTAGCTACGCTTCCCATTCTTGCAATAGTTGGTGCACCATTTGCGCAGAACGCTTTCCAGCTTGAACGATAAACGTATCAAAATCAACCGCAGACGTTCCACGTTCTGGGATATCTGAAATGGCACGAATCACGATAAATGGAATTCCAAACGCGTGACACGCTTGCGCAATCGCCGCCCCTTCCATCTCCGAAGCCATCACATCTGGGAAGTGTTTTAAAATATGTGTTCTTTGCTCACGAGTATGGATAAAGCTGTCAGACGAAACGATAAGCCCTGTATGGCTCTTTAAATCCACCTTAGCAATCGCCTGTTCAATCGACGGTAAAAAGTCTTGATTCATCGCAAAACGCGCTGGCATACCCGGCATTTGCCCGTAAACGTAATTAAAGGCTGTCACGTCGGCATCACAGTAAGCTAGTTCTGTCCCAATGACAATATCTCCGATTTCTAGAGTTGTGCCAAATCCACCTGCAGAACCTGTATTAATCACTAAGTCTACTCCGAAGCGGTCGATTAAGATTCCTGCAGCGAGTGCAGACATGACTTTTCCGATTCCAGATTGAACTAGGACAATCGACTGCCCTTCAAGTGTGCCTTCAATAAATTCCCAGTTGGCAACGGTTGTTCTCTTTTCAATCGTCATCTCTTCTTCAAGGAGACGCTTTTCTTCTTCCATTGCGGCAATAATTCCAAATTTCATTCTTTCACCTCATTATTATCGTTCGATCTGTTTCGCCATCAAGACAATATCTTCATATCCGTCACCGATTTTTACGCCGTTTTTAAGGCGGCCTTCTTCTTCAAAACCAAATTTTTCGTAGAGTCGGCGTGCTTTATTATTCACGGCTACTACCTCGAGTTCAACACGACTAAGCGTTGAGTATTCCGCTACCCAATCAAGCATTTCTTCCATCATTACGGTCGCAATCCCTTGACCCCAGTAGGACTTCAATACGCTGATTCCTAGCTCTCCTCGGTGTGAGAATTTAGGATGCAAGCTTCCAGCAATCGAACCGACGGCAATAATCTCGTCTCCATCTTTTGCCAGTAACATATATTGGTTTTCGTTCTCGTAGAGCGATTCAATAAACAACTCTTCTTGAGCCACAGAATACTTCAAGCCTTCTGGTCCAAAGGAAAGAAAATCTGTTTCACTCCCTACTTTTTTACTATAATCTAATAACGCTTTAGCATCGTCTTTTACTGGAAGTGCAAATGTAATTTCTCGTTCTTTACTCATCTGTTGCCTCCTCCAATTTGTTGATAAATTCTTCGTACTCTTTTCCGTGTGGGACTAAACGAATCACACGTTCAGACTCTCCATCTCCTACACGGTCGATTTGAATCTTTAAGAATGTCGAAGGAAGTTCATCTTCGATATACTGCGCCCATTCAACGACGCACACACCACCCGCATAGAAGTACTCTTCGAGGCCCACTTCGCTTACGCCACCACTTTCTTCTATACGATACATATCCATATGAAATAGCGGTAAGCGACCCTTACGGTATTCGCGAATCAATGTATACGTTGGGCTCTTAATGACACGGTCAATTCCTAACCCAAGGGCAATTCCTTTTGTAAGAGTCGTCTTTCCAGCGCCTAAATCTCCTTCTAGAATGACGCAGCTATTTTCAAATAACGCTTCACCTAGACGCTGCCCTAGCGCCATTGTCTCCTCTTGTGATGTTGTATGTACTTCAAACATGATGATACTCCTTCAAACTTGGTTCGTTGTCTTGCATAAAAAAAGAGCCAAGACAAACTGTCTTAGCTCATTATAGCATATTTCGCTTATTTTAGAACGCGTCCTAAGAATTCTTTTGTACGGTCTACTTGTGGGTTTTCAAAGATTTGTTCTGGAGTTCCTT
>JUUF01000095.1 GCA_001058355.1 Carnobacterium maltaromaticum | reverse complement strand
CCACCTGTTAACACGATTCCTCCTGGAAGTTTTAAAGCTTCCACTTGGTCTAGTGCACGTTTTACAGTTTCAAATGTTTGAACCACACGTGCTTCGATGATTTCTGATAAGTAATGTTCATCTACTTTGACTGGATCCTTCTTACCAATTGTTTCTACTGGGAAGAATTCATCCGCACTCGTTTCTGATGAAATTGCATATCCGTATTCACGTTTAATACGTTCTGCATTTTCAAAGCTTGCATTCAAGATGATTGAGATATCTTTGGATACAAAATCTCCACCTTCTTGGTCCACGAATGAGAATTTTAATTGGTTATCGTGCATTACTGAAGCACTTGTTTGTCCACCACCCATATCGATAAGGACAGTACCAAATTCTCTTTCACCTGGTGTTAATGCTACTTGGCTAATCGCTAATGGTTGGATGACCATTTCTTCGATATTTAAGCCAGCTTTGTCAATACAACGTTTAATATTATGTACGATCGTCTTAGGACCGGTAATCATGCTCGCAAACAATTCAAGACGAACACCAATCATTCCGCGTGGATCTTTAATGCCATCAAATCCATCCACGATGAATTCTTCTGGAATCACAGAAATGATTTCACGCTCAGGTGCTACTGAACGAACTTTTGCTGCTGAAATCACATTGTATACATCCACATCTGTAATTTCTCTATTTTCACTTGATACGGCAATCATACCGTGACAAGGTTCGATTGAGATTTGATTACTTGGAATCCCAACGATAACATCCTTAATTTGAATGTTTGATTTTTGTTCTGCTTGTCGAACTGCTTTACGAATAGATTCAACTGTTTCATCAATATCTACGATGACTCCACGGCTTAATCCTTCTGATTTTTCATTGCCGACTCCAATAATATTTAATTGCCCTCTGACATACTCAGCTACTACAACCTTTATTGAAGTGGTTCCAATATCTAAACTCACATAAATTCCCTGATTTTTCACGTTTATTGAAACCTCCTATACGATTCATTTCTATTTCATTTTTTAAAGTTTATTGATAAGTGATACTCCCTATATTTTAACATAATTTTGTCCACTTAAAAAAACATATGAGCGAGTTTTAAGACTTTTTTATTGAACTGTCGTATCTGGTGTGAAATAGATTCCCACTTCCATATCCACAGTTCCTTTTTTCCCATTCAATTGCTTCGTAATTGATGGATAATACCCTAATTTATCTCCGATATCTTTCAGATTTCCGATGACACGATTTCCATCTTTCATCTTTAGATAAATCTTTTGGTGATTTTTTGTATCGTTTGGATATTGAATCTCTACGATTTCACGAATCACACTTGCTGGAACCTTCTCCAGTTGCTTCGCGAGTGCTTGATATTGCGTGTCATCTGTAAACATATACAATAATGGATAATCCTTCGGCGTTGCATCGGCCTCCACTTCAATGATTTGACCATCAGCTAAAAGCTCATAGTGTTTATCATCGCTTTGGTAATACCCTACCGCTGGATTTTCTTCAATATTCAAACGCATTTTATTCCATGCCACTAATTGAACGGAAGCATCTTTAATCTTTGGACTGGCATTTTTTAACAAGTTAGCTGTACGGTAACGATTCGCTAAAATTGTCCAGATGCTCTGTCCTTTGTTAATACCGTCGTTTTCTTGGACCAATTCCACTGGAACTTGATTCAATCCGACAACCTCAATATCAGACACTTTCGAAAGTGGTGAAATAAAGTAAATACTCCATCCCGCACAAACAATAAAAATTCCTTTTAAGAGCGTTGCGTTCGTAATCCCTTGTGACTTTGGTTTCGTCTTTTTAGATTTAGGTTCCTTCTTCTTTTTCACCTTTTGTACAGGCTCTTCAGGAACAGGCTGCTCCACTCTTGGAGAATTTTGTTGCGCTAACTCCCAAGGTGTTAGTTCACGTGGAGGAGTTTGTTGTGGTTTCTTTCGATTAAACATATTCTCCTCCTTAATCCTTATTTCACTAGAGAATGAATAATTGTTTCAAGTCGACTTGACGCATCTGTAATTCCCAAAGCTTTTGAATTTTCAGCCATTTCTTTGCGTTTAGCTTCATCATTCATAATACGATCGATTTCCTTAACTAAACTTTCACCATTTAAGTCTTTTTCTAAAATCATCGTAGCAGCATCACGTTCTACTAATGACATTGCATTGGCTTCTTGGTGATTTTCAGTTACGTATGGACTTGGAATTAAAATACTTGGTAAGCCAAGCGCTGTTAATTCAATCAATGTTGTTGCTCCACTTCTGCAGACAACAAGGTCTGTATTTTGGAACATTTGCACCATATTATTAATATATGGTAAAACTGTGATATTTTGCAATGGTTTTTTCAAACTTGTAATGAGATTGTTGATTTTGTCATAATGCACTTGTCCAGTGACCATGACTACTTGATAATCTTTTTTCTCGAATTCTTCAAGTGCTTCGATAAATGATTCGTTCATACGAAGCGACCCACGGCTTCCTCCGAAAATCAGTACGATTGGTTTTTCTTTTTGAATACCGATAGATGCTAAGTAAGAATCATCTTTTTGGGCATTGGCTAACTCTTGTCCACGAGGGTTTCCTGTCATAACCACTTTATCTTCATACTTCTTAAAGTCTTTACGAACCGCATCAAAGCAAATTGCAATTTTAGAAACCTTACGTGCTAAAAATTTATTTGTAATTCCTGCTAAGCTGTTTTGCTCATGAATAATCGTTGGAATTCCCATGTTTGCTGCAGCATATAATACAGGCGCGCATACATATCCCCCAGTACCGATAACGATATCCGGCTTGAACTCTTTCACGATTTCTTT
>JUUF01000094.1 GCA_001058355.1 Carnobacterium maltaromaticum | reverse complement strand
CCAACAACTGAAGTAACTACTGAAGAAACAACAGTAGAAACAACAGCAGAAACAACAACTAGTACGCCAGAAGAACCAAAACAAGAAGAATTACCAAATACTGGGGTTGCTACAACTGCAGTAACAACAGGTTTAGCAACATTATTTGCTGGTCTTGGTTTAGCTGTTTCAAAAAAGAAAAAATAATTTAAAACGTTAAAGTCGTGTGGCGTTGCCACACGGCTTTTTTATTGAAACAGAGAGGGTTTAGACGTTTTTGAAAATTATGTGAAAAGTGAGGAAAATTAAAGAAAAATAGTTGAAAAACAACTGTATAAGGTGTAAGATTAAGGAAATTATTTCATCAAAGGGGAAAATTATGTTTAATCATCAATCGACAACAGTTGGGTATAAAAAATCAAAAGCATTTGGGTTATGTGGTTTTGTAGCAACAGCAAGTGTGTTTCTATTTGTAAGCAGTGTTTTCGCAGCAGATACGGTTTTAGCAGATGAAGTTGTAGCTGCAGAGGAAACTCTTGCGACAACAACAAAAGCTATCGAAAATTCAGATACTTTAAAGACAGCCATCGACAATGCAAAGACAGAAGGTGTAACTGTTAATGAAAGTTCAGAAACGATTACGAATTTAAATGAAGAACAAGTCAAAGCGGCTCAAGAGGAGAAGGCGGCTGAGATTGAACAAGTCACTAATAAGTATAAAGAAGATAAAGCAAAATATACTGAAGAGAAAAAGAAATACGATGAAGATGTAAAAGAATACAATATCCAAAAAGCTCAATATGACGAAAAGAAAGCAGCTTACGAAGAATACCAAAAGCAAATTGCTGACGGTAAAGATGCAGGGATTATTAATACATTACAAGAATTGACTTTGAAGACGGAGCCAGATGCACATACGGTTGTCAGTGGGGATGTGAACTACCTTACACAAGCTGGTGTAGATGCCTTAAACCAATCGGACTACTTAGCTCGATTTGATGGAGACAAAATAAAAGCGGAATATCTTACAACAACGAATCCATATTCAGATACAGACGATGCTTGGGTCGCTCTTGAAGTTGGTAAAACAATGACTGTTACAAGTACGAATCTTTCTAATTCGCGCTTTAAAGATACACCGATTGCTAAAATCGTCCGTGAATTCACAGTTACTAGTGCGCCTGGTAATTCAGGAAAAATCATTGCGAATGTTTATCGTGACCCAGCTAAAACGATTGTTGTAGGAGATAGCACGGATTCTGCTAATCCATTAACAATCAAAGTTGTGGATCATTACTATGACGCAGCAGGAAATGAAGTCCAAGCGGTCTACAATGGAAATTCAATTATTGCTGTAAACAGTTTGAACCACTACAACGGCATTCGTTATACAGAAAACGGTGAAACAAAATGGGCTTGGGATGATACAAAGCATATTGAAAAAATGAGTGTTGGAAGCAACAAATTTATCCCAATTCCAGGTTCTTCTGTAAGCGAGCAAAATGGTGAAATCTATTCTGTGAATGACAACCAATACTTAGAACATGGTTCAAAATTCAATGGGAATGATATGGGAAATGTAAAAGGTTGGGATGATGAAACAGCCCCAAACTTCTATTGGGGAAGTGGAGCACTTCGTTTGTACGATAACCACTATACATTCTCGGTCCAAGGGAATTCAGTTGGTTTAAATACTGTCTATTGGTTTGCGATTAATACCAATATTGCTTTTCCTCAACCTCCAGGAGTAGAACCAGTGAAACCAAGTGAGCCAACAGAACCAGAAGCTCCAAGTGTGACAGTGAATCAATATGCGATTATTTCAGCACTTCCTGTGGAACCTGCTACTCCAGAAGTTCCAACGACTCCAGAAGTTCCAAAGACTCCAGAAGTGCCTGTGACACCGGAAATCCCTACAACTCCAGAAATCCCTACAACTCCAGCACCACAACTTCCAAATACTGGGACAGCAGACTCACTACTAAGTGTAGCAACGGCGTTCCTACTCAGTGGTTTTGGAGTATTACGATTCAAGAAAAAAGAAGACTAAAATCATAAGAGATGAATGAGGATGTATTGCATCCTCATTCTTTTTTTGCTTCAAATTATGGTATAATAAAACGAATATGCATCAAGCGAGGTGGCCTCATGAAAACAGATATTAAAATTGCACAAGAAAACCAAATGCAACCCATCACGGTGATTGCCGAAAAGCTTTATTTAACACCTGATGAAGTGGAACCCTATGGAAAATACAAAGCCAAGATTGATAAGACTGATATTCATAACCCAGAGATTTTTGGGAAACTTATTTTAGTGACATCGATGAATCCGACTCCTGCTGGAGAAGGAAAGTCTACAGTAACAGTTGGGCTTGGGGATGCATTAACGGCTATTGGAAAAAATACCGCCATTGCACTTCGTGAACCCTCTCTAGGACCAACTCTTGGACTCAAAGGAGGAGCTACAGGTGGAGGTTATGCGCAAGTTGTTCCGATGGAAGAAATCAATTTGCATTTCACAGGGGACATGCATGCCCTAACGACAGCAACAAATCTGTTATCTGCTATCATTGATAATCATATTCATCAAGGAAATGAATTAGAAATCGATCCTAATCGCATTATTTGGAAGCGGGCCTTGGACTTAAATGACCGAGCGTTGCGAGAGATTGAAATCGGACTGGGAGGTCCAGTGAATGGAACACCGCGTAAAGACGGTTTTGATATTACGGTCGCAACTGAAATGATGGCGATTCTTTGCCTGGCGAGTGATTTAAGCGACTTGCAACGACGCGTTTCAAATATTCTCGTGGCGTATACAAAATCAGGAGAACCTGTTACCGTGTTTGATTTAGGTGCGGAAGGTGCAATTACCGCATTACTCAAAGAGGCGATGAAGCCTAACCTTGTGCAGACATTGGAAGAAACACCAGCCATTGTTCATGGGGGGCCATTTGCTAATATCGCACATGGCTGTAATAGTGTCGTGGCAACGAGAATGGCATTGACGCTTGCAGATTATGTCGTGACCGAAGCAGGATTCGGGGCTGACCTTGGTGCACAGAAGTTCCTCGATATTAAAGTTCCTGTTCTTGGAAAACATCCAGATGCAGTTGTGCTTGTAGCGACCATTCGTTCGACGAAAATGCATGGTGGCGTTGCGCTTGATGAACTCGCACTTGGTGAGAATCTCGAGGCGGTTCGTGAAGGTTTAAAAAATGTACGAAAACATATCGAAAACGTACAAGCTTATGGTTTACCAGTTGTTGTAGCCTTAAATGAATTTTTAACAGATACGAAGGAGGAACAAGACCTCTTTATGGAATTATGCCGTGAGATGGGTGTGACTTGTGTTCTTACGAGTGTGTGGGAACATGGAAGTCGGGGCGGTATCGCACTAGCAGAGAAAGTCGTCGAATTATGTGAGAACAATACTACTTTCCAACCAACTTACGATATGAGTGCGACAATCCAAGAAAAAGTAGAGACGATTGCGAAGAACGTTTATGGTGCTACAAACGTTCATTATTCAGACGAAGCCCTTACACAATTGAAGGAATTCGAAAAATTGGGATGGAACCATCTGAATGTGTGTATTGCCAAAACACCATACTCATTCTCGGATAATGCGAAATTAAAAGGACGACCAACCGATTTCGATATTACGATTCGTTCTTTCGTCCCTAAGCTTGGTGCTGGATTTATTGTAGCGTTAACGGGAACAGTTTTAACAATGCCGGGACTTCCTAAAATTCCAGCAGCACTTGGGATTAGTGTTGATGACAATGGGAAAATTCAAGGGTTATATTAAGAGACTTGAAAGGAGTTTGCATGAAAGATTTTAGAGTCGATCATTTGAAAAAATCTTATGGTGCGAAATCATTATTAGAAGACGTGTCCTTTATTATTAATGAAGGTGAACACGTAGGTTTAATCGGTCAAAATGGGACCGGTAAGAGTACATTATTATCTATTCTTGCAGGAGTTGATTTTGCTGAATCAGGAGACATCACAACGTCTAACGATTATAGAATTGGATACTTATCGCAACAACCAGAATTAGATGATGAAGATACGATTTTCGAAGCCTTATATAAGGGGGACCATCCAACATTAAAAGTCGTTCATGACTATGAAGAAGTGGTTGAACAATTACGCGAAAATCCAACTTCAGAAAGCCTCACAAAACGATACAGTGTCTTAGAACAAAAGATGAATGAAATCGATGGATGGCAAGTGGAAGTTCAAATCAAGACCATTCTTCAAAAGATGGGATTAACGGACATTCAGAAAAAAGTGGGTACGCTCTCTGGTGGACAGAAGAAGCGTGTTGGACTTGCAAAAGTATTGATGGAAGAACCGGATTTACTATTGCTCGATGAACCA
>JUUF01000093.1 GCA_001058355.1 Carnobacterium maltaromaticum | reverse complement strand
ATATCAAATTTATAGTAACGGCCGAATTCGAATTTAGTTGTATCGATGACGCTGTTTTCATTTACAAATTCTGCTTTAGAAGTTGCACTGATTTTACCGTCTTCTACTTTAATATCGAATTTAGAAGTTACATCTGCACCAGATACGCTATCGTAAACTTTAATTCCATCTGTAGTCACATCTAATTTGTCTTCTTCGTAATCGTCAGTGATTCCAACATATTGGATGTTTTGGTCTGCAGTGAATTTAGTTGTATCTAACCA
>JUUF01000092.1 GCA_001058355.1 Carnobacterium maltaromaticum | reverse complement strand
AATGTAACATATATGCTACATTTTTATTTTTTGCATCTTCAACAAAAAAACCGCAGCCTTATACGGGCTACGGTTTTCGCTTTATTTGATTGTGTATTGACGTTGATGGTCAACAACGGCTGTTAATGTAATTGGGCTGTTGTCTTCACGTGTGAAAGTTTGTTCACCGCTTGCGTCCACCACTTCTGTGAAGATTTCTTCGTATTCTTCTACTGTCAACATTTTGCGGTTGGCAAGTAACGCTTGATGTTCTTCAATATGCAATTGGTTTTCGAAGCCTTCGACTAATTCACCGGCGAAGAATTCTCCAACGGCTCCTGATCCATAGCTGAAGAATCCGATGCGGTCTCCGGCTACTAATACAGAACTGTTTTCTAATAATGAGATGAAGCTTAAGAATAACGAACCTGTGTAGATGTTTCCGACTTGGCGGTTATACACGGCTGCTTCTTGATAACGCGCTGTAAAGCGTTCTTGTTCTTCTTCGCTCATTTCTTCCAAGAATGGCTTGAAGGCTTTCATCCCCATTTTTGTATACGGTAAATGGAAGCAAATCGCGTCAAAGTCTGAGAACTGCGCATTTGTTTTTGCTTGATAGTCGTTCCATACTTCTGCAAAGAAACGGATGTATTGCTCGTTTGAGAATTTTCCGTCTACCATTGGATACGCTGCATAGTTTGGTCTCCAGAAGTCCATCACGTCATCTGTGAATAAGCTTGTTTCGTTATCTAAAACGAGTAAACGTGGGTCACTAGAAACAACCATTGCGACTGCTCCAGCACCTTGTGTTGGTTCTCCGCCAGAGTTTAATCCGTATTTAGCAATGTCGCTTGCGATAACTAGTACTCTTGAAGTTGGATTTAAGGCAATATGCCCTTTAGCTAATTGTAAGGCAGCTGTTGCTCCGTAGCAGGCATGTTTTAATTCTACACTACGAACACGGTTTGATAATCCAAGCATGCGTTGCATATAAACCGCAGCTGATTTCGATTGATCGATTCCTGTTTCTGTCCCAAATAAAATCATATCAATATTTTCACGGTCTTTATCATCAATGATTGATAACGCAGCATTTGCGGCTAAAGTCACGATATCTTGCGTCACTGGTGCTACTGCCATTGTAGACTGGCCAATTCCAATCGTGTATTTAGCTGGCTCTACTCCACGCGCCTCTGCTAGTGTTTCCATATCTAGCGCAGTCGGCGGTACGAAGAAGCCAATCTTATCTATCCCTATATTCATTGTTTTATTGTTCTCCTTTACGAATGAAGCTCCAAACACACAAATTGAGCTTCCTGTTCTTTCTTAGCACACACTATAGTAGCAAAAATTCGCCGTTAGGACAATTGAATTCACCAAATGTTAGGGAATTTAAACAATTCTTTACTAATTATTTGTACTAAATTGATAGGTTTCTTATACGAAATCTTATAAAATAGAAACGAAATAGTAAATATAGACTGGAAAGGAATGAAAATATGAACGGAAATGATATCGTTATCGTGAGTGCAACTCGTACTGCGATTGGTAAATTTGGCGGGCAATTTGCTACAACTTCCGCAATCGAATTAGGAACAACGGTCGCAAAAGCTGCCATCCAAAAAGCGAATCTTTCACCTGAACAAATAGATACAGTCATCTTTGGAAATGTCTTACAAGCAGGCCTTGGGCAAAATCCAGCACGTCAAGTCGGACTTGGTGCTGGACTGAACCATGCAAGTACTGCCGTAACAGTTAATGAAGTCTGTGGTTCTGGACTAAAAGCCATTATTTCAGCCGCACAAGTCCTTCGACTAGGAGATGCTAAAATCGTCTTAGCCGGCGGTATGGAAAATATGAGTCTCGCGCCGCATTTATTACAACAACGCTTTGCTCCAAAAAATGGTCCTGTGACATTAGTAGACTCTTTATTTAATGATGGATTAACGGACGCCTACTCACAAGACGCGATGGGGATTACCGCAGAAAACATCGTTGAAAAGTACGGATTTACCCGCGAAGAACAAGACGCTTTCGCTGTGGCTTCTCAACAAAAAGCCGCTAAAGCACAAGCAGAAGGACGTTTTGCTAGCGAAATCACTCCTGTAGCAGTCTTCAATCGCAAAACAAAATCCGACGACTTAAAAGTAACAGATGAATTTATCCGTCCAAACTCGACGGTTGAAACTCTTGCAGGCCTCAAACCTTCCTTCAAAAAAGACGGAACCGTGACAGCCGGAAACGCCTCTGGGATTAACGACGGTGCCGCTTGTGTCATTATGACGACACGCGAATACGCAACAGAATTAGGCCTTCCAATCCTTGCGACATTGAAAGGCTATGCCGAAGCTGGTGTCGATCCTTCGATTATGGGAATCGGTCCTGTCCCTGCCATTCAAAAATTAGTAGCGCGTACACGTATTCCTCTTGAAAAAGTAGATGTCTTTGAACTGAACGAAGCCTTTGCCGCACAAAGCATGGCCGTCATCAAAGACTTGAAGATTCCAACTGAAAAAGTAAATCCATTCGGTGGTGCCATTGCGCTAGGCCATCCAATCGGTGCTTCAGGTACTCGTATTGTGGTCACACTGATCAATGCCCTCGAACAACTCGACGGTAAAATCGGGGTCGCTTCCCTCTGTGTAGGTGGCGGTATGGGGGTTGCCATCGCGATTGAACGCGAAAAATAAGAAAAACAATAAGAGTTGCCCAAAATTCACTTAT
>JUUF01000091.1 GCA_001058355.1 Carnobacterium maltaromaticum | reverse complement strand
CTTGGCCCGGTGCCTCTATTGTCAATACTATGAAGATGTCCTAGGGAGACGCAGTTTTAACCTATTTCTTCATCGCTGAAATCACGCTATGCCTTTCGTTTTTTTAGAAAGAAGATAATCCCTCCAATAACACAGACTCCCACTCCGATTGCTGGATAGAGAAAATTCTCTGCCGCTCCTGACATTTGTCCGACTAAAACGTTCTGGTCATTTTCATGATACTTCTGAATCATTTCCTGTATTTCCTTTAAAGAATACCATCCCTTATTTGCTTGAACTGTCTGCTTTTCTACGTCGTATAACAATCCGATTTTTACATCTCCATTCGGAAATACTTTTGCAACAGTAATACCACCAAAAGGAGTATCATAATCCACATTGAAAACTAGTATTCCTTTGATATCACTGCTATATTCCTCTCCTAACAGCTCAGAAATTTTGTGATATTCAAAATCCTGTGGTTTATCTGCATAGCTGCCCGACTTCGTTTGTAAACGACCGTCAACTTCAGAAATCCAAAACTCCTTATTCATCCCATTTAATAAGGTTTGCGCACTCAACCATCCACTGTTTTTAGTAGTGATTGTCCCGTCATCAGCTTGTTGGATTAACTGTTTTAATTCCTCTTCAGACTTAATATCTTTTAGCTTCTTATCACCAAACACAAAGATTATATGTTTTGTATCGAAAGGAACCTCATTCTCGGAAGAACGCTCTTTCTCCTTGACCTGTTGATTACTTTTCTCCATCGACTCATCTAACACCTGATGCAATTCCTCTGTCGAAAGTTCCGGCGCTGCATAAACCGTTGAGAAAATTGAAGATACTACAAACAATCCACTGACTACGACTAAAAATATTTTCTTTAATTTGAAAACCATTTCTAAGATCTCCTTCCGTTCAAAAGACGGCTCCATCAAAATGAAAAAATATTCTACATAACCAACATACAAATAGCACGTTCTCACTACTCTGCTTTCACCTATATAATACCACTCAACACTGTATTTAATCTACATGATTTTAATCAAATCCTTGGACTCTATAGT